>CABIKM010000026.1 GCA_902196205.1 Candidatus Methylomirabilis lanthanidiphila
TTTGCTGGGCACTACAACCTTCATGCTCATAGACGCACCGCAGGCGCATGGGGTGTATCGGTTCTTGCTGAATGATAACCGCTGACAGCTGAGGGTTGCTGATATGGAATGGCTCTGGGATCTGTTCCACACCATCTACGATGTTGAGGGCCTGGTCCGCGTCGGCGGCCTGATGGCGCTCATCGTCATCGTGTTTGCCGAGACGGGCCTGCTGATCGGCTTCTTCCTGCCCGGCGATTCCCTGCTGGTCACTGCGGGATTATTCGCGGTGAGCGGTCACCTGGAACTGTGGAGCCTGTTCCTCTTTGTCAGCCTGGCCGCCATTGTGGGTGATGCTGTCGGCTACTTCATTGGCGTGAGAAGCGGTCCTCGAATCTTCTCCAAAGAAGACTCTCTCCTCTTCCATAAGAAGCACCTCATCACGACCCAAGAGTTCTACGATCGTCATGGCGGTATCACCATCGTCCTCGCCCGGTTCATGCCGATCCTCCGCACCTTTGCGCCCGTCGTGGCGGGGGTCGGCAACATGCAGTACAGTCGATTTGCCCTCTACAACGTGATGGGAGGGGTCGGATGGGTTGTGAGCATGACCTCCATCGGCTATTTCCTCGGCAAGACTATCCCGGATATCGACCGCTATATCCACGTTGTCATCGTCGCCGTCATCCTGCTTTCCTTAGTTCCCGGGATTGTCGCCTTTGTAAGAACCAGCCGCCGCGCCCGCAAGCTGTCCACGTAATCTCTGGTGCTTACTTTCGAAAGTTAGCGCGTATAAACCGTCATACCCGCGAAAGCGGGTATCCAGCAAAATCAATGGATTCCCACTTAAGGACTGCGGGAATGACGATACGGGTATTATTGCAATCAAGGGCTAGCGTAGCGACACCCAGCGCTCAGCACTCCGGAATTATCATGGTTGATAAATGGAAGCCATATGCTATACTAAAGCTAGTAATGTGCTACCTGGTTGGAGGGATGTTGTATGAGTACACTGGTTATTAAGAATTTTCCCGAAGAGCTGCATGCGCGGTTGAAGGCGCAGGCGCAGCGGCACCATCGCTCCGTCACGAAAGAGGTGGTGAGTTTGATTGAGTCCGTACTCGCGGCGCCCAGCCGCCCCCCAACGCTGTCGCCACCGCTGAAGCTGAAGGGCGGATACCGTCCGACCATTGAGGACATTGAAGCCGCTATCGCTGAAGGGCGCGCCTGAGCGTCGCCGCCGATGGTATTGATCGATACCAACATCGCGGTCTCATTGTGGGTCGAGAATGATTGGACGCATGCGGCGCGCCGGTTACTGGAAAAGGATTCGGATTGGCGCACAGAGTCCTTCGCGTTGATAGAATTTGCTAACGTGATGGCGACCTACGTGCGTATGGGAATGACCAGCGAGCGCGAGGCGCTTTCGCAGCTCGATGAGGTTGAGGCATTCCTAAGCCCAGGGTCGACCATTGTCAGCCACCCCCAGGCCTTGTCCATGGCGATAGCGTACAAGGTGTTAGTCTACGACGCCCGCTTTCTTGTGGCGGCTCGGAAACTGGGAGTAAAGCTAGTTACGGAAGATGCCGCCCTCCGACGCGCTGCTCCCGAACTGACGCAGTCGCTCAACGAAGCTCTCGCCGCTTGACCATGGCCCGCCGGCAAAAGCTCGCCTACGACCTGACTGACGCCGAAAAGCGCGACCTGCTCTAACTATGCCAATCTCCTCAAGGGCGGCGTTTCGCTTTTTCAGCCAGCACCGTGACACCTTCTAACCTATGGAAATAACTGGACCAATAGCCTCTTAGTCTACCTGGAACAGTAAATCGATGGTGAAGCGACAGGGGTTGACCCGATGGGGCTGCCGTTTTTTTAGGCTTGCCTCTCTCCGGGAGGCGGGTTACTCTGATTGTGCATCTGGCGAGTCTGCCGGTTCATGAGGTCGCCTGGGCACAAGCAGACCGATGGTCTCCTGCGAGGGGCTTCAGCCGGCTCCTCCTCCACGCGAATCCATCTTCGCGAACGATCATCCAAGATAACACCGATAGCGATAGGCGTTTTACCGGTCAGGGCGCCGCAATAAAAGATTCCCCAATTATTGTGAAGCTGGGCACACCTTTTTCACGCAGTGTCGATAGCGGTTGATGGCGATGGATCTCTATCTTAGCGAAAATGCCTTTGTCGGCCTGTTGGTTTCGACCATTGAAGTCTACCGGAAAGAGTGCTTCGGCGTACTCCTCGGCCAGACTACATCGGACCGGATTCTCATCGATTTTGTGGTCCCGTACCAGACGGCGAATCGGAAGTTCCGCGAGGTGCATGTCGATCTGATGCGGAGTCAGCGGGTCGAGGAGGCCGTCAGGAGCACCTCGCGCTGGGAGTGTGTGGGCGACTATCACTCGCACCCGATGTATGGCACCTTTCGAGCGACGACCATACTGAGCAAGGCGGATCGGGACTTCTTCAAGGATGGAAACGTCGCCATTGTGGTGGCGATCAACGATTCAGTGAGGCAGCAGCGATGGAACTATGTACAAGGCGGCGGTGTGTCCGGCAGCATCAACGGGTATAATATCCGGATTGCCGGCTACTACAAAGCAAACGGGACCATCGAGCGAGCGCCGATCCACTGCCCCTATGCCATCGGCTTTCAAGCCAAGGAGCTGAACGACAAGGGGTGAGTCGCCGTCATGGTCATGCGCACTTACCCGCAGCTCAAGGCGCTCCTGGATGAGCTGTATCACCGTTACAGCCGGCCTGTCTTCCTCTCGACCAGTGCCCTCGGCATCCCTCACCGCTACAGCAGCCTGGAGGACCGGGAGATTGCGGCATTCGTGACCGCCTCCCTTGCCTATGGGAACGTCAAGCAGATCCACCGCAGCGCCGAGACCGCGCTGAAGGCTATGGGCGAGAGCCCAGCCAGGTTCGTTCGACAATTCAATCCGACTCGAGATTCGGCGCGATTCCAAGACGTTGTTCACCGCTTCAATTCGGGTGTCGATCTTGCGCTGCTCTGCCATCTGCTCCATCAGGCGATTGCGGCCGCTGGGTCGCTTCAGGCCTTCTTCCTGAAGGGGTACGATCCCGCTCACGACGACATCAAGCCGGCGCTGACCAGCTTCGTTGAGCGGATGCTGTCGCTGGATGTCTCGCCGTTCTACCCCTTGGGTCTGCTCCCGGCCAAGGCCGGCGTTCGCTTCTTTTTTTCTTCGCCGGCCCAGGGAAGCGCCTGTAAGCGCCTCAACCTGTTCCTGCGGTGGATGGTGCGTCGCGGGGATGCGATCGATTTCGGCATCTGGACAGAGGTCTCCCCGGCAAAGCTGATTGTGCCGCTGGACACGCATGTGGCGCGGATTGTGCGGCAGCTCGGCCTAACCACGATCAAGCAGCCCAACTGGCGAATGGCCAAAGAGGTGACCGAGCGGCTTCGCGCCTTCGATCCCGAAGACCCGGTGAAATATGACTTTGCCCTTTGCCGCCTCGGGGTTCTGAAGCAGCCGATCCCTAACCTTGGATAGATATACTGATTCGTATGGATCGTGTCACCGGACTCTTTCCGCTCTGGGCCCTGCTTATCTCGGCTCTCGCAGTCGTCTATCCCGCATTGCTGATGCCGCTCAAGTGGGCGATCGTGCCGCTGTTGGGGGTCGTCATGTTCGGCATGGGCGTGACGCTGACGCCGAGCGATTTCGCGGCTACCGTGAAGCGGCCTGTCATCATCGCCCTCGGGGTGGTCTTACAGTTTCTTCTGATGCCGCTGATCGGATGGCTATTGACACGGCTCCTCGCCCTGCCGTTACCTCTGGCGGTGGGCGTCGTGCTGGTGGGCGCGGCGCCGGGCGGGACCGCATCGAATGTGATCACCTATCTGGCGAGGGGCGATGTGGCACTCTCCATCACCCTGACCTCGATGTCGACCATGCTGGCCGTGGTGATGACGCCGCTGCTCACGTGGCTGTACGTCGGGCAGTTGGTTGCCGTGCCTACCGCCGATATGCTGCTCAGCATCCTGAAGATGATCCTGATCCCGGTGGCGTGCGGCGTGTTCGTTAATACACTATGGGGCAGTCGGCTTGGGGAACTCAAGCGGGTGTTCCCTCTCATTTCAATTGTTGGTGTTGTTCTCATCATCGGGGCGATCGTTGCGCTGAATCAACCACAGCTTTCCACGTTAGTCCTGCCCGTTGTTCTCGCCGTGATTCTGCACAATCTCCTGGGGCTGGCCGGCGGGTACATGATACCCAAGGCGTTCGGGTTCGACGCTACCATCTGTCGAACGATTGCCATCGAGGTCGGCATGCAGAATTCTGGGCTGGCAGTGGCACTGGCTGTCAAATACTTCTCACCCGCCGCGGCACTCCCCGGGGCCATTTTCAGCATCTGGCATAACTTATCCGGCGCGGCGCTGGCGAGCTTCTGGTCCCGGACCGGCCGACCGAGATAGGACAGTCGCCCCTTCTCCTCTAGAGCGGCTGGCGGAAGGGGGCGGCGTAGCCGGTCATCTCGAGGTAGCCTACGCCGGCGATCGGCCGGTTGCCTGCAGTCCCCGAAATGGCGACCGACCCTTCCCAGTAGGTCACCAGGGTGCTGCCGCGGGTATCCAGCTCCTGATCGGGGAATGCGGCCTGTACCGACAGGTCGAGGTCTCGGCCGGGGACCTGGATCTGCCAACGGATCGGGTATCGACCGCCGCTCTTCGGGCTCTGCCAGACCTCTTGCGGCGTGAGACGGAAGGCGCTAAAGGGGAGATGCTCGACTTGCCCATCCGGATGGATCAGGCTGCCGCTGGAGTGGGGATCGGCTCGCCCATCCGTCAGTCGGAGCTGGTAGAGCATCAGTTCGGCGCCATCCTCAAGCTGAATCGCGAACCAGTCCCAGCCTACCTGCGATTCCGTCAGTTGGTTACTCCCGAATTCGTGATCCATCCAGGTCGAGCCGGTTACGGTCCGTGGCTTTCCGGTCAGCGTCAATGTTCCCTCAGTGGCCATATTGGTGAGTGAGTAGTAGTGAGAGGCGCGGCCCGGGCCCGCCGCCTTTTGGCTTACACCATGACTACCGTGGATGGCGGGTGGCTTTGTTGGAGTAAGGGTGAGGTCGATCGCATACCCCTCCGCGCGTGCGGTTACATGGTGAACCTTTTCATCGCCACTGGCTTCCCACGGACCGTTCCAGACCTTGAACCCTGCGGTCAAGGCGCCGGCCGAATCCAGCGCGCCGCGGCTGCGGCGCTCCCAAAACTGGAAGCGGCGTTGCGTGAGGTCCGAGATGGCGAAGTGGGCCAGATGCAGGTCCCGAACGGCCCACCGGGACCGACTGTCACCGCGCAGCGAAGGATCCACACCAACCCGGAAGAAGGTCAGTTGGTAGCCGAACCGCTGCCCGTCCTCAGTCTGCAGATGGCCTGAATAGTACCACCACTCTGTCTTGAAGTCGGGATGTGAGGCGTGGTCCCGTGGGAAGGCGAATCGATAGCCGGGCAGCGCCTGCCGGAAGGCTTGCTTGGCGTACGCACCACTTCCGACGCTGAGACACAAAAGCATCGCGATTCCGATTATGACCGGCTTAGCCGTGTGATCACTAAACCTCCTCACTCCTTACTCCTCACGTCTTACGCCCTACCCTTCATACGCTACCGCTTCCGCGATGTTCAGGCGGGCCGCCCGCCTCGCAGGCAGATAGCCGGCCAACAAGGCGGCGCCGAGCGCAATGATCGACGACTTGACGACAATCCACCAGGAGAACTGAAACTGGATGGTCCAGCCGAACGACTGCTTGTTGATGACGTGGATCAGAATGAACGAGAGTGCGATGCCGGCCAGCAGGCCAAGCAGTTCGGCCAGCAGACCAAGGAGCCCCGCTTCTCCCAGGATGATCCGTACAAGCTGCGCCCTCGTCGCGCCGACTGATCGCAACACGCCGATCTCCCGCCGGCGACTCAGGACCGAGGCCCACAAGACGTTAAAGATTCCGAGAATACCGACCAGGATTGCGATCAGTTCCAGGGCGCGCGCCACCGCAAAGGTGTTGTCAAAGATCTCCAGAACCCTGACCCTCAGCGCTCGATTCGAGTTGAGCGCGATCGCGCCATCCTCGCCGGCAATCACCAGAAGCTGCCGTCGGATAGCCGCCTCGTCGGCTCCCGGTTGAAGATAGATCGCCAGGATGTCGGCTCCGTGCTCGCCCTCCATTTTTGTCCAGAGACTTCGGTCCATCACCACCTTGCCGCCATCGGTTGAGTAGTCGTAGAAGACGCCGGCAACCGAGAGATCGACCCGGCCTGAGGGAAGATAGAGCGGTATTTGGTCGCCCTCAGCGAGCCCTCTGGACAGCGCGAGGCTCTCCGAGATGATCACCCCATCCTCATTCTTGGCGCGCCGCAGGATCGCGGCCGACTCCCCTCTCCTGAACAGGAGCCTGCCGTACCGCGCGCCCACCTCAAAATCTCCCGCTGCAAGCAACCCCTCTTGCCCCAGCAACTCGACCCGTTTGCCGATGAACGGGTCAAGGGCAGCGATACCGGAAATCCGGGCGGCGCCCTCGATGAAGGTGTGGGAAAGCCTTGCATGGCTTCCCTTCACGAAGCGCGCGGCCGGCGATACGATGAGATCGGCTCTGATCGTCTGCTCTATCCATAACTCCACTGTCCGCCGGAAGCTGCCGATCATGAGGGTGAGCCCGACCAGCATCGCAATGGCGGTCATCATCGCGGCCACCGCGACCGCACTGCGCCCGACCTGCGAAGAGAGATTACCGGCCGCGAGCGCGAGGAGTGGAGCCCGCCGTCCCCCACAGAGGCTATGAATCCCTGCCCCGGTCAGGCGTAAGAGCTGGGGGGTGAAGCAGGCGACCCCGAAGATGAGGCAGGCCAGCGAGAGATAACCGAAGAGGGGTGCGCCGGCGACCGGACCCGGGCGAGTCAGGAGGAACGACGCGACGAGCAGCAAGAGACCGCCCAGCATGGCAAGCCGGGAGCGGCGCATCCAGGTTCTTTCAAACGAACCGACTTGTATCGCGTCCTTCGGCGCGATCCGGCTCGCCGCATAGGCCGGCGCGAGAGAGGCCAGTAACGCACCGACGCTGCCCAACCCGAGCGCCGTGAGCAGTACGACCGGACTGACCTCGATCTCTTCTACTTGGAGGTAGGCATAGAGGGTGGAGACGGTCTTTGAGACACCCTGCAGGAGCGCTCGGCCCAGCAGCAGCCCGCCGCCGACTCCGAGCAGCGAGCCCAGGAGCCCCAGCGTCATCCCTTCTGCGGCAAAGAGCGCAGCGACTCCGCCCCGCGTGAGGCCAAGTGAACGGAGGATCCCGATCTGACGCCGCCGCTCCAGGACCGAGAGGGAGACAGCATTGTAGACCAGGAACAGACTGACCAGCAACGCGATCGCGCTCAGCGCCGTCAGGTTGAGACGAAATGCCCGGAGCATTTTCTCCACCTGGTAGCCCCGCCGATCGGGACGCTGAATCGTCAGATGCGGGGGCAGGAGTGTCGCCAGGTGCGCCCTGATCTCATCCAGCGGCACCGGTTCATGTGTTACCAGATCGATCCGATCGAGTCGGCCGAGCTTCCCGAATGCCACCTGGGCCGCGGCGATGTCTAAGATTGCGATATTGCCGTCGAAGGCCCGAGCCGGCCCTTGCGGGGCGAGCAGACCCTTTACGCTGAACCTCTGTCGCCTTAGTCCGACCAGGAGGGTGAGGCTTTCACCTTTCCGCAGACCGTGCGTCCGTGCGAACGCCGTCGTCACAAAGATCGCGTCGGGACTGAGCAGCTCCTCCATCGCAGGCGGACGGTCGCCGTCGGCCAGTCGGTACTCTCGAAAGGGGTCTTCGGCAAACAGGTCGACCCCCATCAGCAAAAGAGCGTCGCCGGGCCGATCAGCGACGGCGGCCACGGTGTGGATAATCGGCGCGGCCGCCGATACCCCCTCAACCCGCTGTATCGCCGGCAGGAACCGCTCGTCGATGCCCAGCTCGCCGCCGGAGATCTCGAGCGTGGTCCGACCTGCTACCAGATCGATAGCCCGTGTAAACGAGCTCAGGACACTTTCGTTGGTTGTCTGGATCGCGGTGAAGGTCGCGACACCGATAGCGACGCCCGCTACAGTCACCAGTACCCTGATGGGGCTGGTTCGCAGATGGCGGAGGATCGTGAGTCGCATAACCGACCAGGTATGCATGTTAGGGCCCCTCAATCCCGGCCAGTTTCCCATCACGAATGTGGACGACTCGACCGGCCCGTCTCACCGCCTCCTGGCTATGGGTGGCCAGGACAATCGTCTGACCGTGATCCCGATGCAACGCCTCCAAGAGATCCAGGACCACACTACCCGCCACTGAATCCAAGTTCCCGGTTGGCTCATCGGCCAGGACAACCCGCGGCTCAACGACGATCGCCCGAGCGATGGCTACCCGCTGCTGTTCCCCGCCGGACAGCTCGTGAGGCCAGTGCTCCGCGCGGTGCGTTAGACCTACCCGGCGTAGCCCCTGCTCAACGCGCTGTTCGACTTCGCCACGCTGCAATCCATCTAACAGCAGCGGCAGGGCCACGTTCTCTCGGGCGGTGAGGGTTGGCAGCAGGTTGAAGAACTGGTAGACGATTCCTACCCGATTCCGGCGAAGTCGCGAGAGACGGTCGTCCGACAGGCGATCCAGGCGATCCCGTTCTAACCATACCTCGCCGGAGGTCGGCCGGTCGATTCCGGCCATCAGGTTAAGGAGGGTGGTTTTGCCGCAGCCGCTCGGACCGACCAACGCGACGAACTCTCCCGCTCCGATGGTCAACGTAACCCCGTCGAGGGCCCGTACCTCAGCCGTACCCATCGAGTACACCTTTGAAACCTGCTGCAGCCTGATCATCCACTCCTCCTTTACCCTGATCTAGCCCATTATTACGTGTCCCTTCTGTTGAGTCAACGCGCCCCCTTCCAGGGGGTCTCGTACGCGAGACCAGGAATTCGATTGACAAGCCTGTAGACCGGGAGTAAAGATACCCCTGTTCTAAAATAGAGGTAGGGCTGCGGTGAGCGCTGCGAGCCGCCCTATCCCAAGAGAACTCTTGTGAGGAGGCGAAAGCAAATGGGGAAATCCTGGAGGCTCAGAAGTATTTCGACCATAGGGCTATTTTTTTCTCTTGTAGTGCTACTCTCAGGCTGCCCGAAGCGTGCGGATCTTGGCGATACGGGAGCGATCTCCTCTTCCACCGCAACCCAGTCGGAGGAGGCAGTCAAGCCTTCGAAGTCGATTCAGGAGCCTCCGGCAGCAGGCGCGCCCTCGGCACAACAACCGGCAACGGCAGGCCAGGAGTCGCCGCTCAAGGACGCCTTCTTCGATTTTGACAAATCGACTATCCGTGGTGATGCAAAATCCAATCTCAATGAGGATCTTCAGTGGCTCAACAGCAATCCGACGGCGCAGATTACGATCGAAGGCCACTGCGACGAACGCGGCACGGCGGAATATAATCTGGGTCTGGGCGAACGACGGGCCAAGTCTGCCCAAGACTACCTTGTGGCGGCAGGCATCGATGCCAAGCGTATCAAGATCGTGAGTTTTGGGAAGGAGCGCCCGTTCGCGATGGGTCACGATGAGTCGGCCTGGAAGTGGAACCGAAGGGCACACCTCGTAGTGAGCGAGTAGTCGCTCCGCGGGGTTACGAGCGAAAGAAGACGAGGGTTACCAAAAGAAAGAGGGGCAGGAGGATGCCGATCGCATACTTCATGTACCCGAAGAAGGACGGCATCTTGACCCCGGCCTCTTCCGCGATCGCCTTCACCATGAAATTGGGACCGTTGCCGATATAGGTATTGGCTCCCATGGAGACGGCGCCAACGGAGATCGCCGTCAGGAGCGTCTCGCCATCCAGGCCTCCGGCCACGGCCCGTAGAAGTTCGCCCAGATGCGCCGCCTCCGTCCCCATCAACCCACTGGCCATCGACGTAAAGGTCAGATAGGTCGGCGCATTATCGAGGAAGCTCGAGAGGAGTCCCGTCACCCAAAAGAACTGCCATGGGTGCGTGAGGCCAAGCTCGCCTCCGCGTGACTCCAGAATCACCAGCGCAGGGATCATGGTTGCGAAGATCCCGGCAAAAATCACCGCCACCTCCACAATGGGGGATAAGGTGAAGCCGTTGGCCGCGCGCGTTTCCTGACGTGTCATCAGCAGAGAGAGACCTGCGAGGACACCCATCCCCACTATCTGCCCTCCCCGGCGCGCATAGTCGGACTGCAGGCCGATTTGGGCGCCGAATCGCCCGATTACAAAGGCTACGGCAAGCACGCCCAGCAAGAGCAGGAAATTTACCTTGCCTTCTACGTGGAGCCTTTCCCGAACCTCGAACCCCGTACTCACGGCCTCCTGGCGTATCGTTCGTTCGGCTTCAAATCGACGCCGATCCCACGCGTAGAAGATGATAAGCAGCGTTGCGATCATCGTGAGCCAGTGAGGCAGCAGTCGGATGGTCCACTCAAACGGCACTCCTCGGAGAAAACCGAGAAAGAGCGGCGGATCGCCGAGGGGTGTCAGCATCCCGCCGATATTCGAGACAATAAAGATGAAGAACACGACGATATGCACCTGGTGCCGACGCCGCTCGTTGGCCCGAAGGACCGGACGAACCAATAGCATCGAGGCCCCGGTCGTTCCGATGAGATTTGCGAAGATGGCACCAATCGCCAGGACGACGGTGTTGCTGAAAGGTGTTCCAGACAGTGAGCCTCGAAGGTAGATGCCGCCGGAGATGATAAAGAGGGCTGCGAGCAGGGCCATGAATGCGGCATACTCGATTCCAGTCTCGATAAGGCGCGAGCTCTCCACCATAACGATATAGAGCACGACGGGAAGCGCGAAGACGGCGCTGACGATCCCTTTATTGAGGTTGGATTCCCACCAGTGAGGAGCCAGCAGCGGCAGGACCGCAATGGACAGGAGCATCAGGGCGAATGGGGCCACCCAGACCAGCCCAAGCTGATGATCCAATGGTGTCCCACCCTCCTTTGCGGCTGCGGTGAAGTCCTGAAAAGCCGAGTGTGCCGGCGCCGTCAACACCGGTGTCACGCGTCAGGTGTGACCATACCAGAGTTGGCGTAAAAGTCAAAGCGCTCCCGGTGCGGTCTGCGACCTCGCTGTGCTATACTATATTAATGGTGTATCAGCAGTCTCAGCAGGGTAACGAGATCTTCAGGATCGCCCACCTCTCCGATCTGCATTTCACGTCACTGGGTAACATCAAAATCCGTGACCTCCTGAATAAGCGCGCGCTTGGCTACCTGTCCTGGCGATTCCGGCGGCGGCACGAACACGTACTTGAAATCCTGAGCGCCCTACTCCGCGACTTGAGTGGGCTGGCGTTGGACCATATTGTGATTACGGGTGATCTGACCCACATCGGCCTCCCTGGTGAATTTCAACAAGCTCGACAATGGCTGGAGACGCTTGGCTCGCCAACCGATGTGACTGTTGTGCCGGGTAATCACGATACCTATGTGAACACCCCGTGGCAAGATTCCCTCGCCCTGTGGACGCCCTACATGGCCTCCGATCCTGGACTCAACATCGGAGAACAGCGGGCGTCGGGCCGTTCATTCTTTCCAAGCGTACGGATGCGCGGACCTGCCGTTCTGATCGGAGCCACCTCGGCGCGCCCATCGGCTCCTTTTTTTGCCACAGGAAGCCTGGGGGCTGCACAGATGGACAGATTGGGCGATATCCTCGATCTGACCCGCCGACAGGGTCGGTTCAGAATTCTCCTCATTCACCATCCACCTGTAACGGCCACAGTCGGATGGCGCAAACGACTCACCGACGGAGCTGTGTTGAGGGCCCTTCTCACTCGGTATGGTGTGGAGATGGTATTGCACGGACATGCGCACCGGTCGTCCGTAGCGTATCTGCCCAACGGGTCGGACGCTATCCCTCTGATAGGCGTTCCTTCCGCCTCCTCGCGCAGGGTCAAGGCGAAGCGGCGTGCGGGGTATTATGTCTATGAGGTACGGCCGTCGTCTGCGGGGTGGGAGATCGGAGTATCGATGCACTGCTACTCTCCGGACGATCGCTGTTTTGTTGCAGGGAAGCAGCGAGTGATATGGGTACCCGGCGCGGCGACGGGCTCACTGGATGCGGCGGTACACCCACACGGTCAGCCCGCCGAGGACGGCCAGCGGGCTTAATACTGTCAGCGGGGCGCTCAGGTGCCAGATCGCTCCGAGATGCGCCATAAAATGGCTACCCAGATGAAAAGCGGCGCCGAGCAGCGATCCGTGCAGGATCCGCTTGCCGACCGTCGCCTTCCGAAGAGGACCGAGCACAAACGGAATCGCAACCAGCACCATCATCAGGGTCGACAGGGGCATCGTAAGCTGCTGCCACAGCCGGATCTCGAGACGTGCGACATCCTGGCCGGTCTTTTTCAGAAATGCGATATACTGGCTGAGGGTCGAACGCGACAGCACGTCGGCGGGCAAGACGAGCAGCTCCACCTGCGCCGGGGTCAACGACCCGGCCCATGGAAGACTGGCAAGCTGTTGCGAGACGACCCCCTCCTCTCCCATCGTTCGTTGTGCCACATCCATGAGAATCCACCGATCCGAATCCACGGGGTCGGCTTGTGCCGCCCAGGTCATGAGGCGCAGCCGATCGTGCTCGTCGAATTCATAGATCTCGACATCTGAGAGGACGCGACCGGGCAGTACCTTATGTACCCGGATAAATTGCCGACCATCGCGCGACCAGAAACCCTGCCTGGTATGTAACGCTTCCGGCTTCGTGATCGCTTGGAGACGGCGCGTGTACGCGAGTTGATCGGCAGACGGCGCAACCCACTCTTGAATCCCTACCACCACAATCATGAGGAGGATGCCGGTTGCGGTCACTGACACACCGATACGCAGCGGTGAGGTCCCTAATGCCTGCATGGCGATGAGTTCATGGCTACTGGCCATTTCTCCCAGACCGATGATGCTCCCCAGCACGGCGGTTGCGGGCGCCAGCTCAATCATTCGGCTCGGCACCGTCAATACGACATTCAGGAACGCGTCGCCAAGTCCGTAGGTGCCGCGGCCGACCGAGTCCAACTCATTGACGAACGCCATCAGGCTGAAGACGGATAATAGGACGGCCATCACAAGCGCATAACCCCTGATCACTCTGAACCAGATATGACGATCGATCGTGCTCATGGGTTCCTCGTTCGTCTCCACAACAGGCCTGCCACCAGAATCCCTAATAGCAGGTGGACCCACCAGATACCCGGAACGGTGCCGACCATCCCCTTCTCGACCCATGTCTTCACCATCATGTTCAGATTATAAAACGTGGCGTAGCTTACCACCGATACGAATAATTTAGCGTATTTGCCTTGACGTGCCCTGGCGTGCCCGAGGGGAAAGCCCAACAATCCCATCAGCAACGCGGCCACCGGGGTTGAGAGGCGCCATTGAAACTCCGCGATGTCCTTGGGCGAGGTGGAGCCGGCCAACTGCCAGGTTGGGGCGGCCTTTCGCCGATACTCCTCTGACAGCACCTGCGCTTTCTCCCACTCGAGAACCAGTTCGTCGGATGTGGCCTCCCTGACCGCCGCCCGATTTCGCGAGATCTCATAACTCACGGCTTCGGAACAGACCAACGTCCGGGCGCCGCCCGATTCCACACGTTCAGGATAATGCGCCTCTTCCGCCCAGACGAGCCGAATCAGATCCTCCGAGCGGGACTGGATAAAGACCTGCTGCATGCGACCGGTGCGTTGATCGCGCCGTTGAAAGAATAGGACGGTGCCGGATGAATTTTCGTAGAAGTGACCCGGCTGCATTTCGTTCAGATCGACGTCCGCAGCCGCCTCGCGCTCCAGGCGATAGCGGTTTTCGTTGGCCCATGGCCGCACATAGATAGACAGATAGGCCACGAGCCCTGCGATCACGAGAGAACCCACAAACACGATCCGTATGATCCGCGACGGGCTGACGCCGGAACTGAAAAGCGCGGTCATTTCGGAATCGGTATAGAGACGTCCCAGCGTCACGACAACCGACAGGTGCAGTGCGACCGGCAGCAGGATCTCCAGCGCAACTGCAGCCCTGACCATGACGAGCGGCAGGACACTGTGGAAGGGCATGAGGCCGTCGGCTACCCGACTCATATAACGGATGGCGGTGAAGTTGGCAAACAGCAAGAGCAGCCCGCCGCAGAAAATGACAAGAGGCTTGGCAATCTCGCGGGTCAGATACCGATCGAGTATCAACATAGAGCTCTGCGAAATGTCACACCTATCCCTTTCAAGGTATGTTATGGTATCGTATTACGGCTGGATCGCACAAGTCCGCTTTTCTGGAAGTTGGGGTCGAATGCCACCGTTACGGTATCCGGGCGCAGGTACGCAGGAGGATATGGTTCATGAGGGGTATCATATTGAGCGCAGGCCAAGGCAAACGTCTGCTCCCGCTGACGGCGGAGGTTCCGAAATGCGTACTCCAGGTCGGAGGCCAAACTCTCGTGGAGCGGCAGATCGCCTACTTGATGAAGTGCGGCATCGATCAGGTGACTGTGGTTGTGGGGTTCGGGGCCGAAAAGGTGGAGCAGGTCGTACGCACTCATTTTCACCCCGATCAAGCCACAACTTTATATAACCCCTTCTTTTCCGTCAGCGATAATCTGGTCAGTTGTTGGCTGGTTCGCCACCTGATGACGGAAGATTTTGTTTTACTGAACGGAGACACACTGTTCGAGCCGGCCATTCTTCAATGTCTTCTGGATGCGCCGCCTGGACCGATTACGCTTGTCGTCGACCGTAAACCGGCTTATGACGCCGACGATATGAAGGTGATGGTAGAAGGACGTAGATTGCTCAGAGTCGGAAAGACATTGAGTCCGGAACAGTCTCATGGCGAGTCGATCGGCATGACGCTGTTCCGTGGAAACGGGCCGGGTCTCTTTTCCGAGGCGATTGAGCGGGCATTGCGAAAACCCGATGCCCTGAGGAACTGGTATCTCTCAGTGATCGACGAAATGGCGCAGGCGGGTCTGGTCCGGACCTGTCCCATCCAGGGCCTACAGTGGACCGAAGTGGACTGTCTTGCCGACCTGGAGCAGGCCCAACAACTGACTGCCCTGTAAACAGCGCGCATCGGTAATTCGGTATCGTTCACGATTTCTTGAGATCGACAATCGTCTGAGCCAGTTTCCAATCACTTATCGTATCCACGTCTAGTGCAGCCTCAGGAAATGGGAGCATAATAACGTCGATCGAGAGGTTCAGGCGCCGTGAGAGTCGGTCGACGGCCTGACGAACCGATAACCCTCCGAGGACAAACCGCAACACCGTCATCCAGCCCAGCGTCGAGATGAGCCGGATCGGCCTCTTGCGCAGACCTTCAACCTGGCCCCAGAATTGTATCAGGGAACGGCCTCGCGCGGTCGAAAATGCATACAGATTGCACCCGCACACCCCGCCGTCCCGAAATCTGAGTACGGTCCGCCGCATGGTCGGATAGGCCGTCGCGATCAGATCGTATGCGGCCAACCCGACACCGACATCCGCATGGCCGGCCTGTGCTGCCGTACAGAGGTAGTCGATAACGCCAGCGTTGAGAAGGGCGTGATCTGCTGTCACCAGCAGAATCGGATGATCCTGCGGCAGCGACTGCATCACGGTATACGCGCTGATGCTGGGCGTCGCGTACGTCTCATGCCATGTCACCGCTCCGGATGTCACTAAGCTGCGGAGACTGTCGTTTGTCTCCACTGTGCGCCAGTCGGGCCCGCACAGGATGCGATCTCCGATTGTCTGTGCCTCGGCCAGCGCATCCAGTACGCGGAGGACCATGGGAACGCCACCGACTGGAACCAGCGCCTTGCACGAGACTCCTGCTGCGCGAGCGACCGGGTCGTCAGGCGTACGGTCTCCAGCGAGTACAATCGCGGTAAACGGCCGACTCTGACTCATTGCAAGGCCTTTTCATAGATCCGGTAGCGCTTATAGGGCACACCTCCAATTATCGCCAGCATATCTCGCATCCGCATATTGTCCTCCAGGATCCAGGACAGTTCAACCTCCCGGATCCCGCGCCTGATTCCATAACCGCGTACGGCATCGATGAGCATGAAGGCGAGTGCGGTTCCCAGTGCGCTTCTTTGAAAATACTTGCGGATGCCCATTAGAGCGACACGGGCGGTTGTCGGCCGCTTGACCTTGAGTCGCCATAAGAGCTTGAGCCAGCCGAACGGCAACAAACGTCCGTGAAGGTCGCGTATCGCCTCATTGAGATTCGGTAAGGCTATGATCATGCCGGCCGGTATCCCATCGACCTCCGCAATCTGCACGCCCTCGTCATCAACTAATAGTCGCAAGCTGTGCCCGAGATGCCGAAACTCCTCCTCCGTAAAGGGAATAAAGCCCCAGTTTGCGGACCACGCGTCCTCGAAAATCTCCTTGAGAATCCGGAGTTCCTCGTTCATGGACGGCCTGCGTAACGGCCGGATTCGGACACAGCCGGCCGCCTTGTTTACGGCGGCGCGCATGAGCGCAGGGGGCGTGAAATCGGTGGTAACCCGATAGGCCAGAAGGTCTTTCGAACGCTGATATCCCTCGGCCGCAATGCGATCGGCATAATAGGGGCGGGCATGGCCCATCATAATCATTGGAGGTGTATCGTACCCCTCCACGAGCAGCCCGCACTCCTGATTGATCGACAGATTGAACGGACCTCGGATGCGCGACATCCCTTGGTTGCGCAGCCAGGTTTCCGCCGTACTCAACAATGCGCGAAAGGTATCTGCTTCGTTCTCGGCCTCGAGTAAACCGAAAAATCCGGTGGCATCCCGATACCGCGCCTCATGTAATTCGTCAATTTGGGCGCTGATCCGTCCGACCGGTCTGGTACCGCGGTACGCGAGCCAGAAACAGCAGTGCGCGTGCGCGAAGTATGGGTTGCGCGGAGAGAACTGCTCCCGTCGCTCGATCAGCAAGGGAGGGATCCACGCGGGGTCGTCGGCATAGAACGACGACGGAAGGCGAATAAACCGGCGAAGATCGCGTGATCCGTTGATCGGCACGATGCGTACGGATTCGGAAGTGACGCGTATAGTAGGGGGTGTTCCTCCGGGGAGGGTTGTGGAGTTCCGGTCCGACACTATGTCCCCCGTGCGGGGTTCGTTTTACCGATTGTCAACAACGCGTAGAGTCTCCTTGCGTTTTTTTGTTGCACAAAACCCCTCCGATCTTGTATATAATACCGATTGATTCTTTATTGTGGCAACGATAGACATGACAGTCGCCCTTGGATTTCACTATTATGCATGTTTACTGGTCGCGTTCAACACATTATGCGCGCTCTGCGAGGCGGAGTAGTCCGTAGTGCCGCTGCCCACTGTATCGCTGGGTAGGAGCATCGCAACAGCTTTCTGCCATCGACCTCGATATGTCAGCTCCATTCGAGAGACCTGCGGCGGAGTAATCTGCCGCTTGTGGCTGTACGTGCGCCGCTCGGCTTTTGATCTAGCCGTTTGCAGTGGTCACGAAGACGTTGAGCCGTTCTGTTCCTCTGTGGCCGGTACGTAGAAAGCCTTGCCGGCGCTGAGACGTTGAGTCATTCGGTAACGTCGTATTGTGTACAGGGGGTGTAGGGGGGATGATAACAGGACCGACGCCGACTGAGAATACCTTACCGCTTCGGATTACCGGTTTTTCTACGCTGGCCGAGGCGCTGGATTATGCAGCCGGGGGAGAGACTGGATGTAATTTTTACGGAGACCGGGGTGAGCTATACGCAGTCCTGCCGTATGCTGAGCTTCGAGAGCAGGCGCGATCGCTGGCGCGACGTCTCATGAGCCTTCAACTCGAGCGAGGCGCTCGAGTGGCGATCGTTGCGGATACCGGCCCCGATTTTCAGCGCTTCTTTTTTGCCTGTCAGTACGCCGGTCTCGTGCCTGTTCCGCTGTCGGCATCACTGTTGATCAGCGGTCGCAAGCGATACGTCAGCCAACTTCGGGCGCTTTTGGCGAACTGCCTGCCGTCCGTCGCCATGGCGCCATCCGAATTCTTTCCATTCTTGAGCGAGGCTGCCGACGGTCTCGAGTTGGTCCACATCGGCACACCGGACGCCTTTGATTGCCTGCCCGAAGCCCTGGAGGAGTTGGAGCCTCTGCGCCCTACCGAGATGGCCTATCTTCAATACACCTCGGGAAGTACCCGGTTTCCTCGCGGGGTGATGATTACCCAGACCGCGGTACTCGCCAATCTGGAGGGGATTGTTCAACAGGGTCTCCAGATTCGCCCCGGCGATCGAGCGGTATCGTGGCTGCCTTTTTACCACGACATGGGGCTTGTGGGTTTCGTGCTGGCGCCGATGGTATGCCAGGTCTCTGTCGATTATTTGAAAACGCAATCGTTTGCTATGCGACCCCGGTTGTGGCTGTCGCTCATGACGCAGACGAAGGCGACGATCTCTTTCAGCCCGTCATTCGGATATGAGATGTGCGTGAGGCGCCTCAGGCAGGATGAGGCCGGCAGGTTCGACCTCAGTGCGTGGCGGGCCGCCGGGGTGGGCGCAGAAACCATTCGGCCCGGCGTCTTGCAGGAGTTTGCTAATGTGCTGGCGCCGAGCGGGTTCAAGGCGAGCGCGTTTGTAGCCTGCTATGGAATGGCGGAGGCATCCCTTGCCGTAAGTTTTGCGCCGATAGCTACTGGGGTGACCGTCGATCAGGTAGATCAGACGCTGTTATCGAAGTTTGGAGTGGCATCTTCCCTGAACGAGTGTGCAGCAGGATCAGAGTCCGGCAAGACGAACATCAGCCGATTTGTCAACTGCGGTATTCCCCTCTCGGGCATTGAAGTCGAGGTGCGAGACGAAAAGGGCCATGCGCTACCGGATCGTCACGCCGGGGTAATCTTCGTGCGGGGCGCCAATATGACGTCCGGTTATTTTGGTGATCCCGAGAAAACTCGAAAGGTGTTGTCTCCTGACGGATGGCTCGATACGGGAGATCTGGGATACCTCGTAGAAGGCAGCCTTATCATCATCGGCCGCAAGAAAGATGTGATTATCGTACACGGTCGAAATATCTGGCCTCAAGATCTGGAGCACCTCGCCGAGGAGTTGCCGGAGGTCAGGCCTGGCGACGCGTGCGCGTTCTCGGTGGAGGGGCCTGACCGGACTGAGATGGCCGTCATGGTTGTCCACTGCCGGGAGCTGGATACCGCCAAACAGGCCGATTTCATCCGCCGTTTGCAAGGGTTAATCCGCGAGTATTTCGCGCTTGACTGTTTTGTCGAACTCGTTCCCCCCCGCACCCTGCCGCGCACGTCCTCCGGGAAACTCTCCCGTTCAAAGACCCGGGAAGAATTTTTGGCTCGGAACGACATGGCCCGACTCTTTCACAGCCGAAACGGATCCGGTCACAACCGTTTTCCGCAGCCCGACCAGCAAGCGGACTCATGCGCGGCGTCATCGCGCTGACGGGGGCGACCGGATTCATTGGAAGTGCCCTAGCTCGAAGGCTGATACAGGAAGAATGGTGGGTACGCGCGCTTTATCGCTCACCATCCCCGCCATTACATCTCGCGGGCCTCTCACCGGAATGGGTGCGGGGGACGCTCGAAGATCGCGACTGTCTGGAAGCCTTGGTCGGCGATGCGGATGTGGTCATCCATTGCGCAGGAGCCCTGCGCGGCATCACCGCCGCTGATTTTTACCAGGCCAATGTCGAGGCAGTCTCGCGCTTGGCCTCTATCGCCGCCAGCCGCAACCCCGCGCCCCGGTTTCTGCTCATATCGTCTCTCGCAGCTCGCGAACCTGAGTTGTCGCCCTACGCTGCCAGCAAGCGGATGGGGGAGGTCGCTCTATCAAAAGTCTCCGACCAGCTTTCATGGACCGCGCTTCGCCCTCCGGCGGTCTATGGTCCAGGAGACCGCGCGTTACTTCCCTTGTTGCGCCTGATGCTGCACGGGATCGCGCCCATACCCGGTTGCAAAGATGCCAGGTTCTCCTTACTCTACGTGGAGGATTTGGCAGAGGCCGCGGTGAAATGGCTCACCGGCGAGGTCCGAGAGAAACGCGCGTTCGAGTTGGATGATGGACACCCGCAGGGATACACGTGGCATGAGGTCGTCGAGACCTTCGAACGGCTCAGGGGAAGACGGATGGTTTATTGTCAGATTCCGGAGTCGATCTTGAATCTGGCGGCCGGGCTTAACAAGACGGCTGCTTCCGTGATAGGATACTCTCCGATGTTTACTCCAGGAAAGGTGCGGGAGCTCAGGCACCCTGACTGGGTCTGCGATAACGGCCCGTTCCGCCGGGTGGTGGACTGGACGCCGAAGGTGCGTCTGGAAGAGGGTCTGCGGCTGACACTTGGCCTGTAGGAGAGCGACTTCTTAGTTTTGAGTTTCTAGTTTCTAGTTTTCAGTAGTAATTGAAGAGACATGGGAATCGCGTAGTCTCTCTACCAGTCAAATCTGACTCATAACCAAAAACCAAAAACTTTTTAGCTTACAGATGGCTCACTACGAAACGATACTGCCACAGCTCTATGAGATCTTGAAACCGTTCGCGCAGGACGGCCAGACCCTTTCCGACGAAACGGAACTGGTGGCCGACCTCGATCTTGATTCAATGAAGGTCCTGGAGATCCTGCTCGAGGTGGAGGAGCGGTTCGATATCTCTATTCCGTTAAATGTCATACCGGATGTACGGACCATCAGGGATTTTGCTCGCCAGATCGAGCAGCTTACGGAGCAGAAGTGACAGCGCTTTTGGAAAAATTCCGACAACTCGCCGACGCCCGTGAGGCGTTGACACAATTAAGTCAGGACCCCTTTCGGGTGACGATTGAGCGGATTCTGTCGTCGACGGAGGCTATTGTAAACGGCCGTCCCATGATTCTGGCCGGCACGAATAATTACCTCGGTCTGACGTTTGATCCCCAGTGTATAGAGGCGGCGGTCCGGGCGGTGCAGGAGCAGGGAACAGGTACGACCGGATCCAGAATGGCGAACGGCAGCTTCAGCGGGCATCTTGCGTTGGAGCAAGAGCTGGCGGAATTTTTCGGGCGCCGGTGGTGCGACGTGTTCTCAACCGGCTATCTGGCCAACTTGGGGGTTATTGCGGCGCTCACCGGCCCAGGCGACGTGATCCTGATCGATGCCGATTGTCATGCGAGTATTTATGACGGATGCCGGATGAGCGGGGCGGACGTTATTCGATTCCGGCATAACGATACGGCCGATCTCCATAAGCGCTTGAGGCGTCTTGGGAAACGGTGCGCCAACACACTCATTATTGTTGAAGGTCTGTACAGCATGCTCGGCGATCGTGCGGCACTGGCGGAGGTCGCAGCCGCAAAACGCGAGTACGGCGCTTATCTGCTGGTCGATGAGGCCCATTCGCTTGGGGTGCTGGGGGAGCACGGTCGCGGACTGTCGGAGGAGGCCGGCGTTGAACAGGATGTCGATTTCATCGTCGGAACGTTCAGCAAAAGCCTGGGCGCCACCGGCGGATTCTGCGTCTCGGATCATCCCGAGGTAGACTTGGCACGATATATCAGCCGTCCGTACATCTTCACCGCGTCGCCTTGCCCATCGGTCGTCGCCTCTACAAGAGTCGCCTTGCACAAACTTCAGACTGAGCCGGAACTGCGCGTGCGGCTTTGGGACAACGCGCGCCGGTTGTACGACGAGTTGAAAGGGTTAGGATTCAGGCTGGGCCCGGAACCCAGTCCGATTATTGCAGCCCGGTTCGGCCAGAAGGAAGAGACGATCGCCTTCTGGAACGGGCTCCTTGATCAAGGCGTCTACGTCAATATGATATTGCCGCCGGCAGCGCCGGACGGCAGCAGCCTGCTCCGGTGCAGCGTGAGCGCGGCGCACACGCCGGATCAGATCGACCGCATCTGCCAAGCCTTTGCATCAGTCAAGTTTGCCCTGTCGTCATAGTCTCGCCGACCGGCGCTGGCTGAAGACCATCCTTTCGGCACCGGACGACCTGCTCTACCCCTGGGGACTGTGCGCGTGGGCCTTCCTGTTCTCTGTGAATCATGCCGTCGAACGTTACCCGAGACAGCGCTGACAATTCAGTCATCAACTGCAGTCATAACGAGTACAAGGATCGATGCGGCCGGTATTTATTGGCGGGTGTGAACGGAGCGGTACCACTCTACTGGGATCTATGCTGGGTGGTCACAACGATTGTTTGTGCGTACCGGAGATGCAGTTTAAATTTAATATTTTGCGGCTTACGGCAAGTGGCGATCAGAACTCAGTTGATACGGTAAATATCTTGCGCAGACTAAGCGACCGATCCCGATTTAGAATATGGGAGCTGGATGTGGCTTCAGTGACTCACAAAAGGCTGTCCTGCCGGGAATTGATAGAATGGATTGTTACCGCCTACAGTCAAAAGGTCGGTAAACCCGCGCCAGCGGTTTGGGTTGACCATACCCCTGCAAATATCAGATATGCGTGGACGTTGTTACACCTGTTTCCAGACGCCAAAATGATTCACATTATCAGAGACGGCCGTGCCGTTGCCGCCTCGATTCTCCCGCTGGACTGGGGACCCAACGGGATAGACTATGCGGCCCGTTTCTGGGCAGAAAGGTTGGCGTATGGCCTTGCTGCAGAGTCACTATGGCCGGATAAGGTTATACGGATTCGATACGAAGACTTGGTGCAGTACCCAGAGAACACTTCGACGGAACTCTGCAAGGCGTTGGCAATCAACTATGAATCTGCAATGAGTCAAGCAACAGGCTTTCAAGTGCCAAAGTATTCCGCGAGCCAACATACCCTGATCGGCAACGCACCGGACCGGGCGCGAGTCGATGCCTGGATGAGGGAGCTCACGTCTAGACAAATCGAGATCTTCGAAAGCATCGCGTCGGATCTATTGGAGTCGCTGGGCTACGTCCCCAAGTTTGGTCTGCATGCCAGACGAATGTCACGGATGGAAAGGATTGGTTCAGACCTCCGCGAGCTGTACAAAAAGGAACTCAACAGACACCGTAAGCACAGAAGGAAGAAGACTACCATACCTTCGTGACGCTTACGGGTTTGCCGGTGAAGATGATTCCAACGCTCTTCCTGTCACCAGACGAGGCAACCTACGGACGTCGTTATATCCGTCCGTCGTGTGCGTGTGTGATACCGTAACCCTACGCCACTACAGATTCGCGGACTCAGCAATGCGTTCTTCACGGCGCTGTCCTGGTTGACGCGATAATGGTACAGGTGGGACGTCCGAAGTGCGTACCAGGTGCCATGCGCACTGCCGCAGGTCTCATGATGGTTGATGCTGTTATGGTGGATTGTACCGCAAAGCACCCCGGTGAGGTCGGAGGATCAGTCGCGCCACCGGCGGCGAAGGGCGCGATTGCGCTCTTTTTGTCCGATCTATCGGGTGGTGGGTCCAAGCAACGCGCCCTTACTCTGGCCGACGCATTCGCCGCCAACGGATACAGGGTCGACATAGTAGTGGTGCGCCCGGAAGGCCAGTTACGCAGTAAATTGCCGAATCGCGTACGGCTCGTCCCGTTGCAATTCTGGCTGGCCCGTCTCTCTGTAGTGCGCAACACTGAACGCCGTCAGCTATGGGCGAATATACCGGCCCTGGTACGCTATCTGCGATGCGAGCGTCCAGATGTCCTGCTGGCAACAGGGAATTACGTCAACTTTGCGGCAGTATGGGCGTGTCGCTTGGCGCGTACGGGAACCCGCCTTGTGTTGCGCGCTTCCAACCACCTCTCGCAGTCTGCGTGGAACCCGAACAGGAAAACCCGACCGTTGCGACCCGTATTCGCACGACTGCTCTATCCTTGGGCCGATGCTATTATTGCCGTATCGGAGGATGTGGCGCGTGACCTTGCTCGTGTAACCGGGATTCCGCGTGAGCGGATTGCTGTCATCCCTAATCCGGTTGTAACGGGTGAGCTCGAGGAGAAGGCACGGTCTCCTTTGGACCATCCCTGGTTTCGGCCAGACCAGCCGCCCGTAGTACTCGGCGTCGGTCGACTCGTCTCGCAAAAAGACTTCCCCACTCTGCTTCGCGCCTTCGCCCGGTTACGCGTGAGGCGCCCCATTCGGTTGATGATCCTTGGCGAAGGAAAGGTTCGTACGCAACTCGCTTCGCTTGCCCAACAACTGGGAATCTCGGAAAACACCTCGTTTCCGGGCTATATGGACAATCCCTATCCCTATATGGTGCGCAGCGCCGTGTGTGTCCTTTCCTCCGCCTGGGAGGGATTGCCGGGCGTGCTCATCGAGGCGATGGCCTGCGGCTGCCCCGTCGTGAGCACCGATTGCCCGGGCGGTGCCGCAGAGATTCTGCAGGGCGGCGTGTACGGGCCCCTCGTGCCGGTCGGCGACGACACCGCACTGGCGATGGCGATCGAGTCGGTATTGGACAGTCCTCCGGAGCGCGAGCACTTACAAAAGCGGGCACGTTACTATAGCGCCGATCGCGCGGTGGAGCAGTATCTGGAAATACTGCTTCCTGAGGATTGACCTGGAGGGACCACTCACCGATATTAAAAAGGGGATGATTATGCGATGCCTCCAGTTGCCTTGAAGTACATCATGTGCAAGCATCGCGCGCTTTAGGGTGGCTGGCGCTGCCATGGTGAACGATGTTGGAGGGCGACCTGATGGGGTCATAAGGCGAGGCGCTCAACCGGCGGAGAAAGCTGTCATCGCGCTCGTTGTGGCCAGTCTGCGCGGCGGTGGAGCTCCACGGCAGGCGGTGATCCTCGCGAATGCATTTGCCGCACGCGGACAGATCGTCCACCTTGTGGTCATTCAACCTGAGGGCGCACTGAGGAGTGCAGTCGCGCCCTGTGTACGGCTTGTATCGCTCGAATCCCGGATGCTCCGTCTTCCATTGGTCCGCAGTAACCGCCGCCTTCAGGTCGTGGCAAGCATACCGCCGTTGGTACGTTATCTGCGCCACGAGCGTCCCGATGTTCTGGTCGCTGCGGCGAGCCATGTCCACCGTGCCGCGATATGGGCGCGCTGTCTGGCACGCACAGAAACCCGTCTTGTGTTGCGCGCAAGCAACCATCTGTCGCGCTCGGCGTGGAATACCAAGAGGTGGCCGCGACCGTTGCTGCCGGTGTTTGCCCGGCTATTTTATCCATGGGCCGACGGGTTCATCGCGAATTCGGAGGGCATTGCGGACGATCTTTCGCGTGTCGCCGGGATTCCGCGTGAGCGGATTACGGTCATTCCGAATCCGGTCGTCACACCTGAGCTCAAAGAGCAGGCGTGCGTACCGCTTGACCATCCCTGGTACCGACCAGGTCAGCCGCCCGTGATCCTCGGCGTCGGGCGCCTCACCACCGCGAAAGACTTTCCTACCCTGCTTCATGCCTTCGCGCGGCTGCGCGCAACCCGCCGGGTTCGGCTGATCATCCTCGGCGAGGGTAAAGGCCGTTCACGGCTGACCGTGCTTGCCGAACAGCTTGGCATCGCCGCCGATCTTGAACTGCCGGGCTGGATGGATAATCCTTATCGGTATATGGCGCGCAGTGCCGTGTTTGTCCTTTCCTCGGCCTGGGAGGGGTTGCCGAATGCGCTCATCGAGGCCATGGCCTGCGGCTGCCCCGTCGTGAGCACCGATTGCCCGGGCGGTGCCGCAGAGATTCTGCAGGGCGGCGTGTACGGACCCCTCGTTCCGGTCGGTGACGACGCGGCACTTGCCGAGGCTATTGCATCGGTGCTCGACAATCCGCCTGAGCGCGAGCGTCCGCAGACGCGAGCGCGCTACTATAGCGCTGATCTTGCGACGGAGCGGTATCTCCAGATATTACTCGGTGTTGCCGGTATATCCCAGCCTCACGAACCTGAATCAGAGAGCGCGCGGCCGGGCGCTGATGAGGCGTACGCCCACAGTCCCACACTGTTGCCTCAGCGGCCCGGAGAGCGCGCCGGTGTCCTCCGTTCGGAGTAAGTAACTATGCGTATTGGCTTTCTTTTCAACCACTACTCGCCGCACCAGATGCCTCACGCGGCGCCCTATGCCTACGAACTGTCGCGCCGGTACCCGGAATTCGAGGTGGTCATCGTTACCTCGTCCGAGGCCGAGGTCGCCATGGCCAGGTCGATTGGCGCGCTCTATCCGGGGCATCGTTGCAGGCTCGCCCGTCTCTACTCGGCCTGGTGGTATCGGCTGATCGATCCTCTCGTGTCATTACTTGTGTTCGGTCGCAAGAATCGAATTCTAAAGGATAATCTTGACTTCTTTCGCGGCCTTGATGCGCTGGTATCGCCGGAACGGCACTGCCGGCGGCTGCATACACAATACGGATTGCAACAACTCAAACTGATCCACACGCGGCACGGAGCCGGCGACCGCGAAGGAACGAGGGAAGAGGAGGTCGCGCTGTTCGACTTCGTCCTGTTGCCCGGGCAGAAAAACGTCGACCGTTTGGCCGCAGCTGGATATCTGAAACCCGGGCGCTACGTCGTAACCGGCTACCCCAAGTTCGAGGTGATTCGCGGTTGGGATCGCGGAAGGCGGCGCCTGTTCGACAACCCCAATCCGGTGGTGGTCTATAATCCACACTTCTACCAGCCTCTCTCCTCATGGTCCAGCATGGGACATGCGGTCCTCGACTTCTTTGTCGCCCATCCGCAGTATAACCTGATCTTCGCACCGCATGCGGTGTTGTTTGAACGCCGCTGGCGTCACCACGCCTCACTGCCTGCACGGTACAAAAAGGCCTCCAATATCCTTATCGATACCGATAGCCCGGCCTTATCGGATATGACGTACACGCTGGCCGCCGATATCTACCTGGGAGACGTGAGCAGCCAGATCTACGAGTTTCTTCTCGAGCCGAGGCCCTGCATCTTTCTGAACGGGCATAAGGTTGCGTGGGAAAATAATCCCCACTATGCCCATTGGCGGTTTGGCCAGGTCATCGACGACGTTGCGCGCGAACTGGGTCCGGCGCTGGCTGCCGCTTCAGACACCCACCCGCGATTCCTGCCCGAGCAACTGGCGGGTTTCGCCTATACCTTCTACGAGGAGTCCGGAAGTACCGCGGCGCAACGCGGCGCCGATGCCATCGCCACATTTGTGGTCGGCGATTCGCAAGCCGCTGTAAGTCTCAGTGCCGCCTAAGCGACCGAGTGGCGGCTGGCTCATGACCAGCCCTGCGGGCGCACTCTCAGGCCGCAGACACAGCGACACACCTCCTCTCTCGTGAGACCCCATCGGATTATTGTTCAGGATATCGATAATAGAGTATAATTCAACATTTGGCGTCTACTCCTTTACGTGAGTGCGGCAGGAATATCAAGGCGCTATCGCAATGACGACACTGCGAGGGCAGAATCGTAGGGATGCCACAACGACATTGGCCTTCAAGACCCTCACGTTGGTCGCTCTAGTACCGGACAGGTGCGCGTTGCCATGCGGTTTTTGATTACGATTATTCGGAAATATCCCAGACGGAGCGCGCTCACGCTGATCTGTCTCCTGCTCGCGAGTATTGCGGAGGGGATCGGGCTCCTCATGCTGCTGCCCGTGCTCAGCGTGGCGACCGACGACCAGCCCCAGGGAACCGGTTCTCACCTATTCGGGGCGCAGCAGATTCTGACGCAGGCACTATCGGTCGTGGGGCTGAAACCGACCGTCGGCACGCTATTGACCCTCATCATCCTCTGCATAACGGTGAAGGCAGCATTTTCCCTGTTGGCCAAGACCCAGGTAGGATACACGGTGACACACGTGGCCACCGATCTCCGACTCACCCTGCTGCGAACCCTGCTGGCTGCCCGGTGGGAGTATTACGTGCGTCAACCTATCGGGGGCTTAGCTAACGCGGTAGGAACCGAAGCGATGCGGGCGTCTATGGCCTACTTTGAGGGCGCCAAGGCCATCACCTTACTCATTGAAGCCATTGTGTACGCAGGGGTGGCCTTCGCCGTAGCCAAAATGGCGACCTTTGCCTTTCTGGTCCCCGGAATACTGATCCTCTACGGACTTAGCTACCTTGTCCGCAAAGCCCATCGGGCCGGCACCCGCCAGACCAAGTTATTAAAATCCCTTGTGGCCGGCCTCACCGATAGCCTCCAATCCATTAAACCGCTCAAAGCGATGGCGCGGGAAGAGCTGATCGGCCCGTCGCTCCAATCCAGCACCAAGCGGTTGAATCGGGCGTTTCAGCGCGAGGTGTTGAGCACCGAGCTTCTCAGCTCTTCTCAAGACCTGACGTTGGCGCTCGTCGTGGTTGTCGGGTTATACGTAGCCCTCAGCCAGTGGAAGATGCCGCTCAATGTCGTGATGGTGATGGTGATTCTGCTCGCGCGCATGCTGACCTTCCTCGCCAAGATGCAACGGCAATACCAGAAGGCACGGACCCTGGAGAGCGCCTTCTGGTCGTTACAAGCCGCTATCGACGGCGCGAGCGGGGATCGCGAAACAGAGTCGGGAGGCCCTTCTCCCAACCTCGAAAAGGCTCTTCGGCTGGATAAGGTCAGCTTTGGCTATGAAAAGTATTCCGTGCTGCGAGATGCGTCGCTGACCATCCCTGCAGGGTCGTTCACCGTCATCATAGGACCATCAGGGGCCGGGAAAACGACAGTTGCCGATCTGCTCACGGGCCTGTTGCGTCCGCAGCAAGGCCGCGTCTGGATCGACGGTCTGCCGTTAGATGGTGTCGATCTGAGGCAGTGGCGGCGAATGATCGGGTACGTCCCGCAAGAACCCTTCCTTCTCCACGACACCATACTGCGGAACGTGACACTCGGCGATCCTGAGCTGAAGGAGGCCGACGTCGAGGCCGCGCTGCGCGCGGCCGGCGCCTGGGACTTTGTGGCGGTACAACCCTTCGGGATCCACAGTTCGGTCGGAGAACGCGGAACCGCGCTTTCAGGAGGTCAGCGACAACGTATTGCGATCGCTCGCGCATTAGTGCATCGGCCCAAGCTGCTGATTCTGGACGAGGTGACCAGCGCGCTTGATCAGGAGAATACGGCGACGATTTGCCGAACGCTGCGCGGTCTTCGGGGTCGCCTCACTATTCTCGCCATTTCACACGACGCTGCTGTCGTAGAGAGTGGGGATAGGGTGTATCGGATATACAACGGCGAGGCGTCGTTGGTGACCAACGGCCACGATCCAGATTTTGTCCACAGTGAACCGGCAGAGCAATCCAAATCCAAAGGCTAGCCGAACTCGGACCACCGCGTCGGTCTCATCTTACGGGACGTACGTTTAGCTTGACGAGACCGGGCTTGCTGTAGTATAAATATATGTTTTTTACCCAGCCCTCCGAACGTGCGACCAGGTATCGGAGTCAGAGCGGGGCGGTGTCCCGTATCCCCAGGAAGCATACTCGTTTTACGTCATGACCGTTTATGCCCATATACTCGGAGAGGCCTCAGTCACGTTGTGGGGGCTTTCATCTCGTGAGCGCTACCGGCGGGTATTGAAACCGGTAGGGGTCACCGGGATTGTCGATGATTTCTCTTCCCTGCAACCGGACGATTCGGTGCTGATGGTTCGTGGGGATTACCTCTTGGATGGACGCATCCTCCAGAGCATGACCAAGTCACCACATATCATGCTTGAGGCGCCGGCCGGATCATCACGCGCGGTCATCGCCGCTCATGTGTCGGCTGACATGGCCATGAAGGCAAGGGCGGTCCTGGCTCGGGCAGAGAACGCGGTGAGACTTCCGGGTATCCGCGTCGAGAAACTTGAAGACCAGCTATCGTCGTTTGATCCGCGGTTACGCAAATCGGAGCCACCCTTTGCGGAACCGATCAGGCCCGATACGAAACGCGCGTTGGAGAAGCGCTTGTTCGCCAGTTCCTACAAAAGCGTAACCGATCTGGTCACCAAATGGCTATGGCCTTCGCCTGCCCGATGGGCTGTGCGTCTGTGCGTCGCTGCGGGGTTGAGGCCCAACCATGTTACGACGGTCAGCGTACTATTGGTCGTAGCGGCCGCCATCCTCTTTGCTCAAGGTCTCTATGGGTGGGGACTGGCCGCCGGATGGGTCATGACCTTTCTTGATACCGTGGACGGAAAGCTCGCCCGAGTGACCGTGACCAGCACCAGGTTTGGCCACCTGCTTGACCACGTCCTGGACCTGGTGCATCCGCCCTTCTGGTACCTGCTGTGGGGGCTTGGGCTGGAGTCGTTCGCTCCAGGCATTCCGTGGCTTACCCTGCGACTGGCAATCTGGGCGATCTTCGTCGGATACATCGTTGGGCGCCTTGTTGAGGGGATCTTCAGAAAGTGGCTTGGTGGCTTTGTTATCTTCTGCTGGCGTCCTGTTGACTCGTACTTTCGGTTGGTGACAGCCCGGCGTAACCCGAATATGATTCTTCTCACCATAAGCCTGGTCTTAGGCAGACCGGATCTGGGATTAGTGGCTGTCACCGGATGGACAGTGCTCTCGTCTCTTCTGCTGCTGGCGCGCCTCGGTATCGCTGTGTATGCGCGCATGCACGGACCGTTGCGATCCTGGCTGGCCGATGATACAGGTCGCGTCGGCAACGATTCGCTTGCCGTAAGGCTGTTTATCCATCAATTTCCCACTCCGTAGGTTGCGAGTGGCGGGAGGCGCTTTGACGCCATGTTGCGGGATATGATGTCTGAGCCCGTGAAGGGCGAAGTCGGTTTCGCGCCCGGCGCTTGCCTTCCGTGGGATAACCGCAGCGCACGTCGGGTCGGCGTACTGATCAACCCGGAGAGCGGGGCGAATCGAGAGGGTCTCCAGGCCCTACGGCACGTCCTGGATCAGTATAAGCCGGCGATCCACCGATATGTTGTCGGACAGGCAAGTGTAGCCGGCGCCCTTGCGGCAATGGCGGCTCAGCACGTGGATGTCTTGGCCGTTTGCGGCGGGGATGGAACCGTCCAGGCGGTATTGACCGCCCTGTTGCACAATGGACCCTTTACCGTGTTGCCTTCCCTGGCGCTTATTGCCGGAGGGACCTCGAATATGACCGCCGCCGATGTCGGCGTGAGAGGCAAGCCGACGCGAGCATTGCGGCGCCTGTTTGCGTGGTCGGAGGGCAGAGGCCCGACCGGTCGGGTTGTACGGCGAGCGATCATACGGGTGGATGGCGGAGCGGGCAGCACGCCGCAGTTTGGGATGTTTTTCAGCGCTGCCGGGATCGTTGAAGTCACTCGCGCCCGATGGGAGACCCGTCGGCAAGCCAGATCAAAGCCGATGCGCGGCGCCCCGGGGACGGCCATTACGGTGGGTCGGTATCTGCTGGGTCTCGCGCTTGGGCGTCAAGTGGTTGCGCCAACCCCGATTACGATTCGCTTAGACGGTCGGTCACACAGTGTGAAGAACTACCTCGCACTGTTTATCACTACCTTGGAACGGCTGAACCCTGGGATACGACCATACTGGGGCGAGGGACATGGCCCACTCAGGTATACGGCGGTGGCCTATCAACCGCGGAACCTGCTTCTGGCTGCACCGTCGCTGATCCGTGGAAGAGCCAGCCGATACCTGACGCCAGAGTCCGGGTATACGAGCGGGAACATCCACGAGGCCGTATTGCAACTCCAGACGGAATGTGCGCTTGATGGAGAGATAGTGAGGCGCGTGACGGCGCGCGCACTCGCAGTGACGTACGGAGGGGAGGTTAACTTTGTACGAGTATGAAAAGAAGGCGCCATCGATTGCCGTGGAGGGATCGGAATCGCCGGCTGCCGCTCAGCAAGAGAGTCCGGAGTTTTCCCGCCGGGAGATCAAGAAGCTTGTACACGATCTGTTCATTCCAAAGCCGATGCTTTATTGGGCCGACTTTCTGATTACGGTGTCCATCGGGTACGGTTTTGCCGCAATCTACCTGATGGCACCCGCCTTCTCGTTGCTTCAGATCGCCGCAGGTCTGGTGTCCGGCCTGGCGTTGTTCAGGGTCGGCATCTTCATTCATGAGCTGGTCCATAGAGAGGAGCCCTCCATGAGAGGATTCCATGTCGTCTGGAATCTGCTGTTTGGAGTGCCGTTTCTCCTCCATTCGCTCCTGTACCGCAGTCACCTTGACCATCATCATCCTCGTAAATTCGGCACACCCGCCGAAGGCGAATATCTCCCCCTTGGCTCGTCGCCAATCAAGGAAACGCTGCTGTATCTTGCGCAGATTCCGGCCGTACCGCTCCTGGCCGCGTTCCGTTTCCTGGTCCTGGTGCCGCTGTCGTTTCTCTATCCCCCCTCTCGCCGCTGGGTCTTGGAGCGCTGGTCCTCATATACCATCAACCCATACTATCGGCGCGTCGTCCCCTCAACGGAACCCCTAGGTCTGTGGGCCATACTGGACCTGCTCTGCCTACTGTGGCTGATAGTTGTGATCGGGCTGATTGTCACGGGAGTCATTGCATGGACGACAGTCGGCCTGATTTATGGTCTGACGATCTGTACGATCGCGCTGAACTGGGTCCGTACCCTCGCGGCTCACCGATTCTTGAATACGGGGGGGAATATGACCTACGCGGAGCAGATTGAGGACTCGTTGACGATCGAGGGGCGTTCCTTATTGACGCTGCTCCTGTTTCCTATCGGATTGCGGTACCATGCCCTGCATCATCTGTTTCCGCTGATGCCCTATCACTCCATGGGTGAAGCTCATCGTCGGCTGATGAAAGCCCTCCCGGACGACTCGCCGTACAAAAAGGGGATCTTTTCCGGTTTGTGCGCCGCGCTCCGCGAGCTGCTTCGAAGCGCAAGAACAGCAGGAAGGGTCGGGCACAATCCGGTGGAGACGTGGCGTCATCCGGAAACGGCGACCTATGCACGATAAGCCGGAGGCGTGGACGCAACTGGCGTCCGCCATCGAACGACACAGTGCGGGACCCGTCACGCCGGGGATCCGTGCTGTGGCCGACGCGCTGCTGCAGCGTTATGGCGATGCCGCGACCGCCGTGCTCGCGTACGGATCCTGCTTTCGTAATCGGACGGACGAGGGGCTCATCGATCTGTGCGTCCTGGTTGACAGCTACCGGTCTCTCCCCGGACCTGTGCGACAGCAGTGGCTGTATCGTCTTCTGTCTCCCACGGTGTTTCATCTGGAGACCCCGCACAACGGCCGCACACTTCGAACCAAGTACATCGTCATCTCGCGTGAAGACTTCGAGCGAGGTGTCTCACCACGCTGTTTCCATTCGTATCTGTGGGCCAGGTTTGCCCAACCCACAGGCGTGCTGTATGCTCGAGACGAGTCCAGCGCCAGGCGGGTGTACGCGTCGTTGGCACAGGCCGTCGTGACATTCGTCGATCGCGTCGTTCCGATGCTGCCCTCGACGTTCGATGCTCGCGACCTGTGGCAACAGGGATTGCGCCTCACCTATGGGACCGAACTGAGGCCCGAGCGGACAGACGCCGTCACACGACTGGTCGAACACTCCCTTGATTACTATGAGCAGATGACCCGCATCGGAATGGAGTGTGGGCCGTTTGATGTGCGACCGGCTGAGGAAGGTCGGAAGACCGGATATCGTGCGGCCATACCCTTCTCCGTCCGTTTTATGAGCGGCCTTGCATGGCGACTTCGGAAAGTGCATGGCAAAATGCTGAATATCTTGCGCCTGCTGAAAGGGTTGTTGACATTCAGAGGCGGCAGGGACTACGTCCTGTGGAAGATCGAACGACACTCCGGCATAAAAGTAGAAGTCCCGCCGTACTACGAACGGTATCCATGGTTCGCGACAGCACTGATCCTCGGAAGGCTCTACCGACAAGGCGCGTTCCGGTAGAGAAAGATCGGTCGGCCATGAATCGCATGCCGGTTATCTTGTCCGGCCTCGTGCTGGCTTGTCTGCTTGTGCTGTCGTGGGATGCACATGCCCAGATTCATGCGACCGAGGGGGCATGTAACGGTGCTGCCACCGCCATCGACGTTCGAGTGCAAGGGGTCCGAAGCGACCGCGGGAATATTATGTTTGTCCTGTATGGCGACAACCCCGACGATTTTCTCGTGAAGGGTAAGAAGATCTTCAAGCAACACGTTGCTGCGAAGCGCGGGACCGTGGCGTTCTGTGTGATCGTCCCAAAGGCGGGCAGTTATGCGGCCAGCGTCTACCACGACGAAAACGGGAATAAGAAACTTGACAGGAGCTGGATAGGGATACCGGCCGAAGGCGCCGGCTTCTCGAACAATCCCCCGCTACTCGTGGGCCCACCCAGCCATACGCAAGCGGCATTTCAGGTCTCGAACGGCCCCAAGCGTGTAGAGATCCAACTCAATTATTCGATCCTGGGCCAGTGAAGTCCTAATCTGTTGCAGCGCAGAGTAAGCTGGGATGAACGAGGCGAATCCCGGCACCACGCCTACTCCCATCGACAGGTTACAATTCCGACGACCCCACCACAGTTCTTGGGGCGAGTGTTGTTCGTCAACTCGGCCACCGTACCATCGCATCGAACATGCGATACGGCTATTTCATTAATATCGAATAGACGACTCCGGCGATAAGAAGAACGATCAATGCGATGAACGGGATAAACATCAGCCAATAATCGCGGAGCTTGAGGCGCATGCAATCTCCTGATCTCAATTCGATAAGCCGGGATGAGTAACGTGAACTGCGGTACTCCGGCTATTCTCATCGCCACGTCGCGACGTCCGGTGATGCCGCTTTCACATCCTCACGCGGCCTCGGTTCGCAGCGCGACATGCTCACGAAGCACACGGTTTATACGTACCTGCCAGCCTTTCGTGGACGAGGGTGCCTGGTATTGCCTTCAACCGCAGAGTCAGGCATACATCAATCGTCCTTTAGGGTCCGGGACAATGCGTCCGAGTGCCTGGGCAGTTTCAATCCATTCGCCGATGATCACTTCCACGTTCGCCAGCGCTTGCTTGTAGGTGGCGCCATCGGCGGCGCAACCCGGCAACTCGGGGACTTCGGCAATATAGGCCTCATCCTCGTCGCTCCAGTAGATGATGATCTCGTACTTCCACTTACTTCGCATGCTCGCCTCCAGCCAGTCGATACTTTACCAGCACGCCACGCACCTGTCGAACCTGATACGGTTTCGCGTAGCGCCCTCTGGGTTGTAGGTTTAAGATCTCCACCACATTCTCTTTCGTAAAGATGTAGTGGTCACCCCGAATGCGCTCATCGAACTCAAAGCGTCGGAGCAAGTACCGTAAGCTATTGAACGGGATCGCCGCGTCGGAATCGCCGCGTAGAATCCGAGAGAGCAGCGCATCGTACCTAGTCATCTTTTGTTCTCACAACAGTTCCGTAGGCTGGGATGAGCTAAACGGATCCAAGCCTCCGATTGCTCCCATCGGCAGGTCTCGACGTCCGGCGATCCCGCCAAGGTTATCGAGCTGAGTGTTATTCCTCAACCCAGGCTACCGTCCCGTAAAGGGCGGTCCATTTGAACGAGGTATCATGCGGCGGCTTCGACTTCGATGAGTTCGCCGGATGAAGAAGGCTCCGGGATAGGTTGTCCGTCTGCCTTCAAGCCCTCCAGGTGAAATTCGATTGCCTCCCGAATCAAGGCCAACACCTCGCCCTTCGATTCACCGGCGGCAACACAACCCGGCAGATCCGGAACATAAGCTCCGAATGACGTAGGGCCTTTTTCAACGACGACGAGATAGCGCATGGCGACTCCGTACTTCCTAGGCCTCGCCTGTTTTAACGCGTGATGCAGCGTGCCGGGAGGAATGTCCACGCTCGGCTTTCCGGAGACCGTTACAGTCCCAGGCTTAGTCGGGTGATGAAATTGCCGGTGGCTGCCTTTCATTCGAACTCGAAACCACCCGTCAGCCTCGATCAGGGCGATGAGCTCTTTGACTTTCACAGCCACAAGTTACAACGCCCCGATAACGGGCCGCTTGATTTCGAGACAATATCTTACCATACCGCTTGAGATCGCGAACGGCGCGCCAGAATGGGAGGTGTGGTTCCGCCGCGACTATCGGCGATATCGCTATGGCCATCGAGTCGGGTTTCGCTCCTCAACCCAGCCCACCGGGCTATGCCGCTCAGTACTCCGCTACATGAATTTCCGTACCGTCGTTTAGCCGTACTATCTTCCCCAGATACACGAAAGACGCTGCAGCCTTGAGGGCTGCCTCAAAACCGCCATGAGGTATGATGCGCATACTCGTCCTCGACGAGTTAAGCAGTTCTTCCCGGTTTTCAAGGAGTTTCCTGCGTGACTGGTATTCATCGAAGTTGATCTGATAGATTTCAGGTTGTCGTTGTTTCAGTAACTCCAAGTTCTGCTCACAAAGATTCAACCCCGTATCTAACCTCGCTATCGCCGCATAGTTGCAGTGAAAGAAAAAGTGGCCACCGCCACAACTAATGACTTGAATTCCCCGCATCAATACTGACGCTTCGGGGGTACCGAATACGTTTGTCAGTGACGTATCTAGCTGCAGGATGAAATCGTCGTAGGGAATGATTACGTCCGGAGCCATCGAAACTGGCCGCCCTTTTGAGTTTGCTCTCTTGATTGTTCGGCTCGTTTGACTCGGATATCTTCTGTCAAAGTTGTCCTCGATAAATTCTAGAAAATCCGAACTCACGTGTACGTCTTGGAGATAACCCGCATTCCGAAGTACACTGAACGCTCGGGAAAAGTCATGCCCAAAACTGTGCTTTAGCGCGATGGTTCTATCGGAACTGATGAGGTGTTTGAAGTGGGCCTCTATCGCATAGCCAAGCATGAGAACGCCCATTTGCGCTTGATTGGTAAAGAGCAGCGTACGCCCGGCCCAGTAATAGTCAAATCTGAGGTTGGTCCATTGGGTGAGATTGTCTGTGTTCATGGCTCTGCGGTACACCCCAATTTTTGCAGTCTATCTGGCATAGCTTAGGACACCTTATACGGTTGAAGCGATTGTAATATCCCGCTGTTCGACTAAGCTGTCAAGCGCCGTCTCGCCTGGGTAAGCTATCGGCTACGCGGCCTCTCTCCCGTTCGGTTCGTCGGAAGGTGCCGATGGCCTTCACTCCGTCGGCTGGAGCGGAGATTCGGTGCCTGAGCCGACCTTGGAAACTCCGCCTTGCTCGCTCAGGTAGTAGAGGATGGGGACGGCCATGCGGGAGAGGAATGTGGAGGCAAGCTCGCCGGCCATCAGGGAGATGGCCAGGCCCTGGAAGATCGGATCAAAAAGAATGACCGCCGACCCTACAACGACGGCGGAGGCGGTGAGCAGCATCGGGCGAAAGCGCACCGCCCCGGCCTCGATGACGGCGTCCGCCAACGGCATCCCCTGCTGCCGCCGCAGTTCCGTGAAATCGACCAGGATGATCGAGTTTCTGACGACAATCCCCGCCCCCGCGATAAAGCCGATCATCGAGGTCGCCGTGAAGAAGGCGCCCATCAACCCGTGGGCCGGCAGGATCCCGATGAGGCTCAACGGAATCGGCGCCAGGATCACTAGGGGGGTCTTGAACGATTGGAACCAGGCCACCACCAGGATGTAGATCAGGACCAGCACGGCGGCAAAGGCCAACCCCAGATCCCGGAAGACCTCATAGGTGATCTGCCACTCGCCGTCCCACTTCATGCTGAGCTGTCCCGTCGAGAACGGCTGCTGCGCCGCGTAGCGACGGATCTCGTACCCTTCAGGGATCGTCATCGCTTTGATGGCCCGGTTCAGCTTCAGGATGGCGTAGACCGGGCTTTCCTCCTCGCCGGCCACATCGCCGGTGACGTACACCACCTGCTTCAGGTTCTTCCGGTAGATGAAGGGGGGTTCGGTCGTCTCCTCTACCCGGACCAACTCGGCAAGCGGCACCATCGTCCCGCCGGGCGAGGCGATCTTCAGGGCCTTCAGATCGTCGACGCTGGATCGCTTTTCCCGCGACAGCCTGAGGATAAGGGGGACGTCCTCCTTTTCTTTGGGGAGGTGCAGGAGCCCTACGCCCATTCCACCAAGCGCAATGTTCAGGGTCCGGACGATCTGTTCCGCCGGGATGCCGTTCAAGGCCGCCTTTTCTTTATCGACGACAAAGCGGTACTTGGGCTGAGGATCCTCCACGTGCCAGTCCACGTCCACCACCCCTGGGGTCTGCTCGAACAGCTCCCGAATCGTTCGAGCCACGTCGATCTGACGCCCATAGTCTGGGCCGTAGACCTCGGCGACCAGCGTTTGGAGGACGGGGGGTCCTGGCGGCACCTCGGCCACCTTCACCCGGGCGCCGTACCTGGCGGCGATCGCCTGCACCCGCGGCCTGATCGCCTTGGCGATCTCGTGGCTTTGGGCCGACCGCTCCCCCTTTGGGGCCAGGTTCACCTGGAGGTCGGCCACGTGAGGGCCCTTGCGAAGGAAATAGTGGCGGACCAAGCCGTTAAAGTTGTAGGGCGACGCGGTTCCGATGTAGAGCGTATAATCGGTCACCTCCGGAACCGTACTTAACTCATCGCCGATGGCCCTGGCTACGCGGGCCGTCTCCTCCAACGCCGTCCCCTCCGCCATATCGATAATGATCTGGAACTCCGACTTGTTGTCGAAGGGGAGCATCTTCACCCTGACGGCTTTGATAAACAGAAGGAAGACGGCCCCCACCAGCAGCAGACCGACGCCGCCCAGGAACACCATCGACCTCCACCGGCTCAGGATCAACGGCGTCATGATCCGGCGGTAGAGTCGGGTCGTCCACCCTTCGTCGTTGCCTTCTTCGGCTCGCGGACCGCGTCGGGGAGAGAACCGGGAAAGCCACCGGGCCAGGCGCCCCTCGCGGCCAAGAGGCTCGGCCTGCTGCCGTAAGAGCCGGTAGGCGGCCCATGGGGTGATGATAAACGCAACAGCCATCGAGAAGAGCATGGCGGCGGACGAGCCGACCGGGATCGGACGCATGTAGGGACCCATCAACCCGCGAACGAAGGCCATGGGAAGGATGGCGAAGACGACGGCGAAGGTGGCCAGGATCAGGGGGCTCCTGACCTCGTTCACCGCCTCGACGGTGATCTCCAGGATCGACCGGCCCCGGTTTTCCGGCAGATGGTAGTGCCGGACGATATTTTCCACGTCGACGATCGGGTCGTCCACCAGCAGCCCGATGGAGAAGATAAGCGCGAAGAGGGTCACCCGGTTGAGCGTATAGCCGTACAGGTAGTAAATCAACAGGGTCAGCGCCAGGGTGACGGGAACCGCGATGAGGACCACCAGGGCGGCCCGGCCTCCCAGGAACAGGGCGATGAGGATCGTCACCGAGACAACGGCGATCAGCAGATGCTCCAACAGCTCATTCGACTTCTCCTGGGCCGTCTCGCCGTAGTTGCGGGTGACCGTCACATGGAGGTCCGACGGGATCAGCCGGCCCTTGAGGGATTCCACCTTCGCGAGAACCCGCTCGGCGACCGTGACCGCATTGGTCCCCTTCCGCTTGGCAACGGCGATGGTGACAGCCGGATAGGGCCGTTTCGGCGCGTCGATCCCTTTTTTCATCGAGGCCGCACCGGGGGTGAAAAGGACGTAGTCGCTCACCTCCTCGGGGTCGTCCTGAACCTCGGCCACATCCTGAAGGTAGACCGGCCTGTCGTTCCACGCGCCGATGACCAGACGGCCGACCTCGTCGGGACTTGCAAAAAACCCCTCCACCTTGACGAGGTACTCGGTATTCCCGCGGGCAAAGCTTCCGGCCGGAAGCGCCTGGTTCCCCCGCTGGAGCGAGGCGATCAGACCGGTCGGATCGACGCGAAAGGCGGCCATCCGTGTCGGATCGAGGACGATCCTGAGCTGACGCCGCTGCCCGCCGATCAGGGTGGTTTCTGAGATATCCTGGACGTCCTTGATCTGGTCATCAAGCTGGGCGGCTACCCGCCGCAGCGTATAGTGATCGTAGCGGTCGCTCCAGAGTGTAAGCGCCAGAATCGGCACATCGTCGATAGAGCGCGGCTTGATCAAAGGCTGGGAAGCCCCCGGCGGAATCAGGTTGAGGTGGGAGTAGAGCTTATTGTAGAGCTTGACGATGGAATCCTCCTCGTCCTGGCCGACGTAGAAGCGGACCACCGCCATGCTCATGCCGGGCATCGAGGTAGAGTAGATGTACTCGACCCCGGGGATCTCCGTCAATTTCTTCTCCATCGGGATGGTCACCCGTTCCTCCACCTCCTTGGTGGAGGCGCCCGGCATCTCGACGAAGACGTCCATCATCGGGACGATGATCTGGGGCTCTTCCTCGCGGGGGGTGGCCAGGATGGCGAAGGCGCCGAGGAGCAGGGTGGCGACGATGATCAGAGGCGTCAGTTTGGAATCGACGAAGGCGCGGACGATCGCCTCCATCAGGCTGTGGGGCGCCTTCATCCCCCCGTCTCCACATGGCTGCCGTCGGAGACCCGTTCCACCCCTTCCACGATGACGCGCTCGCCCGCGCTGAGACCGGCCAGGATCTCAACCTGATCCTCGTACACCTTGCCCGTTTTCACCAGCCGGAGACGAGCGATGTTGTCCTGATCGAGGACGTAGACGCCTTCAAGCTGCCCCCGCTCGACGACCGCCTTGCGGGGGGTCGCCAGCGCCTGTTGCCGGCCGACGGCAAACCGGGCCTGTCCGTAGAAGCCGGATCGAAGGCCCCGCGGGTGAGACAGGTCGATCTTCACGGTGAAGGTCCGGCTTTGAGGATCAGCCGCCGGGACAATTTCGACGATGAGGCCGGACAGCGTCCGGCCGATGGCATCGATCTCCACCTCCGCCTGCTGCCCAGTCCGAATCTTCCTGATCTCCGACTCCTGGACGGTGGCTTCCAGGCGATACCGCTCCTCTTCTACCGTAACGAGGGGCGCGCCGGGGGCGGCGAGGTTGCCGACCTCAACGCGCTTGGCGACGATGATTCCGTCGAAGGGAGCCCGGATCGTCGTGTAGCCGAAGACCGCCTGAGCGTGGTGCAGTGCCTCCTGAGCCTGGTCGATCCGCGCCAGCGCCTGACTCTTCCTGGCGGACAGGGAGACCCGCACCTCCCGAACCCGTTGCAGCTCGGCCGATGCGGCCTTAGACTTGGCGGCAACTTCGTCGAACTCTTGAGGCGCGACGGAGCGCCGTTCCAGCAGAGTCTTGTATCTGGTCAACGTGGCCAGCGCCAGCTCTTCCTGGGCCTTTGCGGCATCAATGGCGTTCTCTTGCGCCTGAATGACCGCCCCGACCTCTTCGAGCGCGTCCTTCGCCTCTCGAAGTCCGGCTTCGGCCCGCCCACGCTGGGCCTTCACATCCCGGTCGTCAAGTTCCACCACGACCTGGCCGGCCTTGACCCGGTCACCCTCTCTTACATGGACGGCAACGACAGAGGCCGTAATCTTCGCCGAGAGTACGCTTTGCTTCCTCGACTGTACCGTCCCTGACGCCCCGATCACCTCCGGGAATGGCTGAAGCCCGATCGTCTCGACCTTTACTCCGGTGACGATAGCCCCCTTTTCGTCGGTCTTCGGCGCCTCCTCCTTCTGGGAGCAGCCGGCAATAAGAAGCAAGCTTGCGATAATGGCATGGGACCGTCTTAAACCTCGCACGTTGAACCCCCTCGACCTTTCAGAACGACTCTTTACCGATGGTCCCCACCGCCAGTTCCAGGGCTGCGAGACCCACGTTATGATCATACAGGGCCTGGGCGAGGTTGCCCCTTGACTGGGTCAGGGCGGCCTCACTGGCGACGAGATCGACGATTGTGGTCAGGCCCGCCTCATACCGATCCTTCACGATGCGCAACGCCTCTTCGGCCTGGCCTACCGCCCGTTGCGCCACCTCGATCCGCGCTTCGGCGGTCTTGAGCGCCAGAAACGCCTCCTTGGTCTCGAGCCGGATCCGGCTGGCCATCCTGGTCCGAACGGCCTGGATCTCTGAAAAGCGGGCCTGGGCTTCCGCGACCTTGGCGCGGTCCTCCAGGCCGTTGAACAGATTCCACTGAAAGGCGACCCCGACAAACCAACTGTCCCGGCCATCGGCGGCGAACTTCAGATGGTTCAGCTCATAGCTTGCCGTGGCGCCTAAGGTCGGAAGGAATTCGGCCTGAGCCAACCCGACCCCCCGGCTGAGCGCTCCCTCCTCAAAGCCGAGCCGCCGATAGTCAGGACGCCGCTCCAGCGCAAGCCGTTCCAGCTCGGCCAGCTCCTGAGGACGAGCTGTCCACTGGGTCAGTCGATCCGTGACGTCGAACGGCTGGTCTAACGGGAAACCCATCACGTCGTTCAAACCCGCTTTGGCAAGGGTGAGCCTGTTCCGGGCCGTGATGGCCTGTTCCTGCAGCCTGGCCAGACGCACATCAGCCGACAGCAGATCGGACTCGACCACCAGTCCTGTCTCGAACCGGATACTGGCCAGGTCGCGGTTGGCCTCCGCCGCCTGGATCGCGGCCGTTGCCACCTCCAGATCGGTCTGGGCCAGTAGGACGCCGTCGTACGCCCTGGCCACGTGGAAGACCACCTCCTGCCTGGTTCGGTCGAGGCCCTGCGCGCTCGCGTCCCGGTTCAGCTTCGCCTGTTCGAATCCGATCGAGGCCTTGCCTCCGGTATAGAGCGGCTGGGACAACGCGAGGATTGTTCGGAAGTTGGTCATGGCGCTCGGATCGTTCAGGCGCCCTATCTGGAAGTCGTCCTGGGTAAATCGGCCCTGGCTGAGTTTCGAGCTGAAGACAAATGCCGGATCGTCGGACCGGGTGAACGATTCGCTAAGATTCAGTTTCGGGAGGAAGCCAGCCCTAGCCCGATCCACGCCGGCTCCGGCCGCGTCCACCCGATGTCTGGCAGTCTGAAGGAGGGGGCTCTTCTCCAAGGCGATCTCGATGGCGCGGGCGCGCGTCATGCCGCGCGCCCCTTCCTGGGCATCCGCCACTCCAGGACTGAAGGCTACCACCACCACGAAGCCAAACGCCAGGAAGCTCTTTTCCGCCCTCATCCTTCACCTCCGTAGCAGTGTCACAGCTCACCGAGTCTCATGACAGAATGCGCGCCCATCCTGTGCTAACGCAGAAGTCCCCGAAGATGTCCGCGTAGCGTTCATATTGATCCCGGAAGAGGGAAAAAGGATTTAGGCAGGGATGGCATTGAAGCGCGCTCATCTTCAGGGTCCGAGCGATGGTTTGGCAGAGCTCATACCCCCTTCTATATACGCCGAATTCGCATCATCTGGTTGCCACCACGCTGGAACTCGTACGGGACGTTGTCTATCGAGACCTCGAACGCTGAATTGCCACACTCGTCAGCAATTCGCTCTACAAAAGCGGAGCGTCGCCCGCCCAGCGCCAGCAATGGGAAGATGCGAACCTCATTGGCAACACGGCACATTTCTCGAACCGCCGCGCGGTGGAAGTCCTCGCCCAACTGCGTCGTATAGAGAAACAACAAATGTGATGAGAGTGCCAGATCAAATGATTCGCTGGGGAACGGAAGTATCGGGAGCGCAGCATCGATGTATCGTCCCTCGTTCTTACCGACAGGATAGTCGCTCAAGAACTCCTTCATCGCAGCCATACGGACCAGGCCAAGCTCCTCAACGGACCGAATAGACGCCCAGACAAATTCGTCTACATTTTTTCGGACCTGCTCAAGGACTTCGTTGTAGGTAGCCGCAATCCGGTCTTCGATGTGAACGGCATCCCAGCGGTAAATGGGATCACAAGAGATCACGCGGAACCCCAAGCGCGTAGCCTCGGCATTAAAGCTTGCCGGGCCGTCCCCACAACCAATGATTCTCAGACAAAGATCATGGTTCGTGAGCGCGAACATGCGCCGGTATTCGTCAAATGACCGACCCCAAGGAACGACCTGATCTAGCGTGAACACGTCGCCGGCCTACTTACTACCATCCGGAGCGGCGGTCGAGGGTGCGGTATTGGATGGCCTCGGCCAGGTGGTCGGTGCGGATCGTGTCGTGGCCTTCGAGGTCGGCGATGGTGCGGGCGACCTTGAGGATCCGATCGTGCGCCCGCGCGGAGAGGCCGAGACGCTCGATGGCGGCTTCCAGGAGCGCCTGTCCGTCGGCTCCGATCGCGCAGTACCGGCGAATCTGCTTGACGCCCATCTGGGCGTTACAGAAGGTCCGGGTTCGCCTGAACCGCTCCTGCTGGAGTCCCCTGGCCCCTTTCACCCGCGTCCGCACCTGCTCAGAGGACTCCCCCTGGGAATCGGTCGTCAGTTCCCGATACCGGAGCGGCGGCACATCGAGGTGCAGGTCGATCCGGTCCAGCAGCGGGCCGGAGATCCGCGACCGGTACCGCTGGATCTGCTGGGGGGCACAGGTGCACGGCCGCTGCGGGTCGGTGAAGTAGCCGCAAGGACAGGGATTCATGGCGGCAGCCAGCATGAAGCGAGCCGGGTAGGTGACGGAGGTCGCCGCGCGCGCGATCGTGACGGCGCCGTCCTCCAGCGGCTGGCGTAATACCTCCAGCACCGACCGCTTGAACTCCGGCAGTTCGTCGAGAAAGAGAACGCCGTGGTGCGCCAGGCTCACCTCGCCGGGGCGCGGGATCGTGCCGCCGCCGATCAGCCCGGCATCCGAAATGGTGTGGTGCGGCGATCGGAAGGGTCGCGTAGCCACCAGCGCCGCACGGCAGGGCAGGAGGCCGGAGATGGAATGGATCTTCGTCACCTCAATCGCCTCCTCCAGGACCAAGTCAGGCAGGATGGTGGCGAGCCGCTTGGCGAGCATCGTCTTGCCGGACCCTGGCGGGCCGATCAGGAGGATATTGTGTCCGCCTGCCGCAGCGACCTCCAGCGCCCGCTTCGCGTGGGCCTGTCCCTTCACATCGGCCAGATCGACACCGTAGCTGGCGTGCTGCGCGAAGACCTCCTGAAGATCGATGCGCGTGGGCGGCACCTCCTGCGCGCCGTTCAGAAACTCCACCACCTGCGGCAGCGTTTCGATCCCGAAGACCTGGATCCCCTCCACGACAGCCGCCTCTGGGGCATTCTCAGCAGGGAGGATCATTCCAGTGAGATGGTTGCGCGCGGCCGCAACCGCCATCGGCAAGGCGCCGGTGATCCCTCGGACGCCGCCGTCCAGCGCCAGCTCGCCCAGGAGCAGATGGCTCTGGAGCCGGTCAGGCTTGATCAGGCCCATGGCCGCCAGGATGGCGCAGGCGATGGGGAGGTCGAAGCAGGCGCCCTCCTTCTTGATGTCGGCCGGCGCCAGGTTCACGGTGATCCGTCGAGCGGGAAAGTCGAACCCGCAGTTCTTGATGGCCGCCCTCACCCGATCGCGGCTCTCCTTGACCGCCGCATCCGGTAACCCGACGGTGTTGAAGTTGGGTAGGCCCTGGGCGATGTCGACCTCTACATCGATCAGGTAGGCCTCGACCCCCATCACTGCGCTGGATAACACCTTGGCCAGCATCGTACCTCCGCTAAAAGAGGGTAGTTCCCTCGCTGCTGAAGGCGTCTCGGATCAGGAGGATCTCTGGCTGTCCTGTCTGGCTCCCTGCAAACGTGACCGCGACAACATCGAAGCGGCAAGCCGCCCCTGAGAGCCGGTTACGCTGCAAAAACAGCTCCGCCACCTTGACGATCTGGCGCTGCTTCTGGCGCGTGACCGAGGCCTGCGGCGGACCGAACTCGCCAGAGGTGCGGGTCTTCACCTCCACAAACACCACCACGCCGTCCTCCTGCGCGATCAGGTCGATCTCGCCCAGCGGGGTAGAGTAGTTCTCGTGGAGGATGCGAAACCCTTGAGTCTTCAGATACGCCTTCGCGGCGCGCTCCCCTTCTGCCCCTAGAGCCGACCGTCCGGTTTTCATCCGTAGGCCTCCGTTACACGTGTTCCCGGACACCCTTGAAGCTCTTCCTGTGGATAGGGCTCACACCGAATCGCGCAATGGCCGTCAGATGTTCTGAGGTCCCGTACCCTTTGTGTTGGCTGAAGCCGTACTGCGGGAGGGCCAGGTCGTATGCCTGCATGATCCGGTCCCGGGCAACCTTCGCAACGATGGACGCCGCTGAGATGGAGAAACAGAGACGATCCCCAGAAGGGATCAGTCGGTGAGGGATGGAGCAGTGGGGGGATTGATCGCCGTCGATCAGGATGAAGTCGGGGGGCGGGTTCAGCGCGTCGATAGCGCGCCGCATGGCAAGCATGGTCGCCTGGAGGATATTAATGGCATCGATCACCTCTTCCTGGATCACGCCGAAGCCGACGCCTATGGCTTCGGCCCTGATCGCCAGGTCGAGCTGTTCCCGCCGCCGCGCGCTCAGGGCCTTGGAGTCTTTCACCCCCTGGATCACGCAGCTTGCGGGAAGGATCACGGCGGCGGCCACGACCGGCCCCGCCAGCGACCCGCGTCCGACCTCATCAACACCCGCAATAAGCTGATGCCCTGCGGTACGAAGGCAGGCTTCTACCTCTGCGGGCGACAGCGCGGTGACCCTCTTTAGGTCAGCTTGCGCTCTAAGATCCTGGCGGCCTTGCCCCGTAGCTTTCGCAGGTAGTAGAGTTTGGCTCGACGGACCCGACCACGCCTGACGCACTCGATCTTCTCAATCATGGGGGAATGAACGGGGAAGATACGCTCAACCCCGACACCGTACGTGACCTTGCGGACTGTAAAGGTGGCGCCCACGCTGGTGCCGCGCTTGCGGATGACCACCCCTTCAAAAGCCTGGAGTCGTTCCTTGTCTCCCTCTCGCACCTTCACCTGTACCTTGATCGTATCACCGGGCGAGAAGTTCGGGATCTGCGCCTTCAGCGAGGGCGTTTCGACACTTCTGATGACATCCATGATTCAGCCTCCAAGTATACAGAAGGTGCGAGGTATGTCGCACCGTGCCAACCGAGCCTCAAATCGTTCTAACCGGCCCCTTGCTCTTCTTCGATCTCCTTCAGGAGTTGAAGGTCCTCTTCGCTCAACGTCGCGTGCCGCAGGAGATCGGGCCGACGCGCCTTCGTACGTCGGAGGGCCTCCTTCCGACGCCAGCGCCTGATCCGCTCATGGTCGCCGGACAGCAGCACATCGGGGACCGCTAACCCCTGAACGCTCTGTGGCCGCGTATAGTGGGGAAAGTCCAATAACGCGTCCACGAACGAGTCGTACCGGGCGGAGTCCTCGTCGCCCAGCACGCCGGGCAGCAGTCGGATCACCGCATCCAGGAGCACGAGGGCCGGCAACTCGCCCCCCGTCAGAACATAGTCCCCGATGGAGATCTCATCGGGCGACAGGAGGTCTCTCACCCGTTCGTCGAACCCCTCGTACCGGCCGCAGACCAACAGCAGGCGCTGGTGTTCGACAAGCTCCTGGGCAATCGCCTGCTTAAACGGACGACCCTGTGGGGTCAGAAAGACCAGATGTGTCTCTGACTCCTGGCGAAGGCTCGTGACCGCCTCAATGATCGGCTCGGGCTTAAGCACCATCCCGGCGCCGCCCCCGTACGGCCGATCATCCACGACGGCATGGCGATCATGGGCATAGCTTCGAAGATCGTGAACGGTGATCTGCACGATCCCGTGCTGCTGGGCTCGCTTGAGGATGCTTTCTGACAGCGGCCCTTGAAAAAACCCCGGGAAGAGGGTGAGGATGTCATACCGCCTCAGCTTCGATCATCCCTTCCAGAAGATGGACCAGCATGATCGCCCGCGCGAGATCAATCTTTTTGACGACCTCCTTGGTCGCGGGCAGCAGCCATTCCACACCTTCACCGTGGACCACGTAGACATCGTTGGCGCCCGTTTCCAGGATTTCAACGATTCGTCCGAGCTCTCGCCCCTCTTCAGTCACGACCAGAAGGCCGATCAGATCCGCTTGGTAATAGGTGCCCTCCGGAAGCGATGGGGCTGCCGATCTGAGAATCACCAGCTCACAGCCGACCAGCCGTTCGGCCTGTTCAATGGTCTGTACGCCCCGCAACTGCAGAATCCATGCTTGGCCTGCCTGTCGAACCCGCTCGACCGCATACTCGACAAGGTCGCCACCGGTGCCCTTGAGGGACACGGTTGACGACCCTGCTGTTATCGTGATCGAGTCAGCGTAGGGCTGTACTTTCAGTTCCCCCTTAAGCCCCCAAGCCTTGACAGCCTTGCCAAGGACAAGGTACGGCGGCGCCATTCACCTATTCCAGGATCTCCAGAACAGCCCGGTGCTTCGACCGGGCTGCAATGGCGTGCAACACGGTGCGCATCGCCTTGGCCGTCCGGCCCTGCTTACCGATCACCCGGCCGACATCGGAGGAGGCCACTCGCAGACGAAGGACCATCGCGTTATCCTCCTCTGTCGTCTCGACGGTCACCTGCTCCGGACTGTCCACCAGCGCCCTGGCCATCCGTTCCACCAGCTCTTTGAGCGCCTGCGCTTCTTCCATGGAACTCTGATTCGGAACCGACGGACCGCCTTCCATGTGCCCTCCTTCCGGTGCGTTGGCCTGACGACCCCAGCGTTATTGACGCTTGCCTGCGACCTTCAACTCGGCCAATTGCCGCATGACGCCTGCCCGACGCAAAAGCTGGCGTGCACTGTCGGTTGGCTCGGCCCCACGCTGCAGCCAATGCAATGCTCGCTCGGCCTGCACAGAAAGCGCAGGCGGCTCCCCGTGAGGATCGTAGGTACCCAGGGTCTCCAGTACCTTGCCGCCCCCCGCGACCGGCGCATCTCCCACCACCAGGCGATAGAAGGCGTGCTGTTTTGCCCCCATTCGCCGCAACTTAATCTTCACAGCCATCGTTATCTCCCTCTCACTTGTCTGTCGTCACACGCCCATGAAGGATCGAAGGCGCTTTGCCATTCTAGCCTTTGTTCCACTGCCCCCAGGCATGACATGTTTCATCAGTTTTCGAGCCTGGAGAAACTGCTTCAGCAGACGATTCACGTCCGCCACTGATGTGCCGCTTCCGACCGCGACCCGTCGGCGTCGGCTCCCGTTGAGGATCTCGGGAACCTCGCGCTCCTTCCGGGTCATCGAGTTAATAATCGCCTCGGCCTGCTTGAAATCCCGCTCCGCTGAAGAGGTATCGGCCAGGCCCTTATGCCGTGATAACCCCGGGATCATCTCCATCACCTGATCGAGGGGTCCGATATCCTTCAACTGCTGGAGTTGCAGACGAAAATCTTCCAGCGTAAAGCCCTCGGAGCGAACTTTCTTCACAAGCTCCTGGGCCTGTTGCTGATTCACCCTCGCCTGCGCCTTTTCCACGAGGGTCAGAATGTCGCCCATCCCGAGGATCCGGGACGCCAGCCGTTCGGGGTGGAACGGTTCGAGGGCATCCGGCTTCTCGCCGACACCGATGAACTTGATCGGCTTCCCCGTCACCGATCTGATCGACAGGGCCGCGCCGCCTCGGGAATCCCCATCCAGCTTGGTGAGGATGAACCCGGTCAGGTCAAGATCCGCATTGAACCGGAGGGCGGAGTTAACCGCATCCTGTCCGGTCATGGCGTCGGCGACCATCAGCCGCTCAGTCGGACCGGTGGCCGCGGCAATCGCCACCAGCTCTTGCATCAGCGGCTCATCGACATGGAGTCGCCCGGAGGTATCCAGAATCACCGGATTCTGCCCGCGCTCTTTTGCCAGCCGCCTGGCCTCCTGGCAGACCTCCAGCGCAGAACCCGAACCGGCGTATACGGGCACCCCAAGCGCCTGCCCCAGGGTTTGGAGCTGCTCCCTGGCCGCCGGCCTCACCGTATCGGCTGCTACCAGCAGCGGCGACCGCCCTTCCGATACGAACCATCGGGCGAGCTTCGCCGACGTAGTCGTCTTGCCGGCTCCATGCAGGCCGACCAGCATGATGGTCGTCGGGGAATCCGACGCATAGGTCAGCGGAGCGCGCGTCTTGCCCAGCACCTCGACCAGCTCTTCGTAGACGACCTTGACGACCTGCTGGCCTGGGGTTAGACTCTCTAAGACGTCACGACCGACAGCCCGTTCACGGACCCGCTCGATGAATCCCTTGACGACCTTAAAATTGACGTCCGCTTCGAGCAACGCAAGCCGCACTTCTCGAAGCGCCTCGGTGATGTTCTCCTCACTGAGCCGCCCGTGGCCACGAAGCTTTTTCAGGACCAGACCTAATCGTTCTGTAAGTCCTTCAAACACCTTATATGACTCCCTTCGCAGCGCTTAAAAATAGCCCTCTTATCACTCCGTGTCAAGGTTAAAACTGTACCGGCGTATGCGGGCTGTCACGGCGTGCGCGGCAGCCGGATGACAGACGTGCCTGCCAGCATGTCGTGCAGGGCGCGTTTGTGGCGGGTACACGCGATCGCGAGAAAGCCAAGGCCGAAAAGCAGCAGCGAGAGCATCCAGCCCAGCGAGCGTATCAAGGCCCTGCCGTACGTCATCTCTCGACCGCCACCCCGAATGACCTTCAGGCGGAAGAGCATCTTCCCCGGGGTCTGCCCGCACGATCCGATAAAGATCGTGAAATAGGCCACCCCGCTGAACAGGACGATGGCGCCGCTGGTATACCCCGCCAGCGCGATCACCTGGTCATTGATCTCACCGCCTAACTGACCCCCGACATAAATAACTGTCAACGCGACAAAAGTTAAAGCGGTGGTGACCAGGAAGAGGCAGGCAAGATCGACGTTCCAGGCCGCCAGTCGAATCCAGAATCCAGCCTTACGGTCCGGCGGCTCTGCCACAATCTGCGCGCTGTCGACCGGTGCGGCAGAATCGCAACACTCAACGCTACCCACTGCCCCCCTGTTTGTTTGCCGCTGCCACCGCGTCCGTAAACTTGAGCCCGCAACTTTCACACCGGCGGAAGAGGGGTACGGGTTTGAGCATCTCGCCGAAGGGTCCCGAGGTCACGATCGTGTAGATGAGAGAGTGAATGAACGATCTCTTCGGCGGAAACTCCCGTTCCTGGTTACACTTGGGGCAGTGAATAGCCATATGCAACTCCTTACAATGTACCGGCCAAACGCTTCAGGGGTTCTTCGCGATTTCTACGAACGCCATCCCGGCTCCTCAGCTCTTCCCCTCGGAAAACTTGGCTGCCAGCTTGCGTCCATCGGGTGTATTCGCCGCAATCAGCGTCGCACTTCCGCATGTGGGGCATACTTTCTGCCGAGTAGACTGGCGCCATAGGCTGTAGAGAAGACCAGGAATTACAAACGCCAACCACAGTACAACTTCGACCGCAAATAAGCCCCTCGTTTTTGTGTGAGGCATGTCGGTCTGAGCGCCGCAGGTTGTGCAGATCAGAGGTTCCTCGGAGCGCCTCGACGACAACGACAAGATGGCGCGTCCGCCCACCACAAAAATCACCACAAGGGCTAACAATGGGATCAGCCAACGGAGCGCGTCCATCAGGGCATTCCTCCTCAACTCCAGTGTCAGGTGCGGTGAGCGTTGACGGTCGTTCGACCGGTTCAGCTATCTCAACTCGTAAAACCTCCGGGCAACGCGGTGATTCTCTCGCCTTTGCGGAATCTTGTCAAGATTCGGTATACCTCGTGTTAACCGGCCACCAACATGGTGCTCCTCAACCTTTTCTTATTCTTACTATGTCGCGACAATTACTGCATGAGCTGTCTGACGCCGGCACAGATGCGCTCTTTATTGGGAAGCACCTGGTCTTCTAAATGGCGGGCATACGGAATCGTTGTCTGGGTGCAAACGCGGGCGTACCCACAAGAGACACCGGCCTCCAACACGACCGCCGACAATTCACCTGACAAACCAAAACCTTTGTAGTCTTCGTCTACCACCAACAGACGCCCGGTCTGCGCGACCGCTTGGCAGACTGCCGCCTTGTCCAGCGGGGTGACGGTCCGCAAGTCCAGCACTCCTGCTGAAATGCCTTCCGACTCAAGAGCCTGCGCGGCTTCTGTCGCGCGATGCACCCCCACTCCCACGCTCACGATGGTGACATCACCTCCTGTCCGGCGGAGTACGGCCTTCCCGATGGGAAGGGGTTCCCACCTTTGCGGCACCGATCCTCTTGCGCCCTCTGCTGGAACATCATACTGAACCGTACGTCGCGCGCCTGAGCCAAGGAACTCCAGCCAGGTTTCTGATAGGAGCTTATGTTCAAGGAAGATCACCGGCCCATCATGCTGGAGCGCAGCCAGCATCAGGCCGCCCGCATCGGCCGGTGTGGATGGAACCAGCACGGTCAGCCCTGGAATGTGCGCCAGCCAACCCCACAAAGACTGTTCATGCTGTCCACTGTCGCCGTAACCGCCGCCACACGGTGCACGCACCACAATGGGCACAGTCCATTTGCCGCCTGAAAACGCTTCGACTTTGGCGGCATGGTTGAGCAGGACATCCATGCACACCCCGAGAAAATCCACCATATAGACTTCCACGACTGGGCGTAAACCGGCCATTGCGGCGGACACGCCGGCTCCCAGAAAGGCGCTTTCGCTGATGGGGGTACCACGAACGCGTTTGGGCCCAAATCGCACCAACAGGTTACGTCGCAGCAACGGGGTATCTTCACCAAAAAGAATGATACGCGAGTCGTCTGCCATGGCTTGGGCAAGTGCATCGTCAATGGCTTGTGTGAAAAACATGGTTCTCATGATGGCGCCTGCGCCAGGGCAGATGCAAGCACATGGCTGACCTCTTTCTCAACCTGGTTCTCCAGCTCTTGCAAGCGCATCGAGTCCGACTGCAAGGTTGTGCGCGTACGGCGGACCGGGTCATGCACCGAATCTTGGCGTGGATCGCGCAACGTCGAGAGCACCGCCGTACACACGGCTTGCAGTCCTGCCAGGCGCTCGCGCCACGCAGCCCCGGCGGGCCGCAAGAGTGATTGTGTGAGCGGGACGGCGATGACAGGTATTTCTCTCAGCGGATCGCGCATGATCCGTAACAAGTGAAAGCCCAAAAAGTGGCCTTCAAGGTGGACACATCGGGCGTGCAGGAAGGTCGGCCCCTGACCGGAACGAGCGCGTTCAATCGCCGAATGGGCAGCCTCCCACACGTCCGCTATATCGCCGCCGTCCACGTTAACAGCGGGGATGCCCAGCCCGCGCGCTCGTTCGTTCACATTTCCACCGGTCACCCTGTCGGATTGAGTAGTGATGGCCCAACCGTCGTCCTTACAAACGAACAACACCGGCAAGTTCCACGCCGATGCCAGGTTCATCGATTCCATCAACATACCTTGGTTCATCGCCCCTTCACCAAAAAAGGCCACAGCGATCGCGCCCGGGCGCACGTATTGCGCCGAGAGCGCAAAGCCGGCGGCGGTTGGTCCTGCTGCGCCGACAATCCCCGAAGATACGGCGAGGTGCTCTCTCGAAAACAGGTGCATATGCCCGCCCGTACCGCCGCATAACCCGTCCGAGTAGCCGAGCAGTTCGCGCAGGATCGCGACAGGGTCTATGCCGCGCATGAGCAGTGCCGCAGTGCCGCGATGATCCAACGCCATGGCGTCGCCTTCATGTAATTGGGTCACGACGCCCGCGATGATGGCTTCTTCGCCCGTTCCAAGGTGCATTTCGCCCGAGATCAGGCCATCATGCCAGAGTTTCGCAATGGCTTCTTCGAGCAAACGACTTTTCAGCATGAGGCGATACAGGGACCACAATTCGGGTGGCATAATGACCTTCTCTTCTACTTATGCATCCCGGTAAAGTGACGTTCAAAAGAAATACGTGAGCTTGCCCCTTGACTCGGCCCTGGCGAGCTCCGCGCGCAGTGCGCTCAGTGTGCAGGAACTTCGTCGGCGCGCCTTGCCCTGATCGCCTGAGCGCGGGTTTCCAGCCTTTCCGCTTCCATCGCCCGGTTTGTCTTCCGCAACAGGGCCGCGTATCGCTCCAGGGTCGCCGCCACCTCCGGGTGCTTCGGACCAAGGGTCTTTTCCTGAATCCCCAGCGCCCGTTGAAAGAGCGGCTCGGCCCGCGCGTATCGACCATCGCTGAGATACAGCCCCGCCAGGCCGTTGAGCCCTTTGGCCAGGTCCGGATGCGTCGGCCCCAAGACCTTGTCCCAGACTGCCAACGCTCGCGTGTAGAGCGATTCGGCCTCGGTAGGCTTACCTTGATCCCGGTACAGAGTAGCCAGGTCGTTGAGACCCTTAGCCACACCCGGATGGTCAGGTCCGAGCGTCTTCTCGTAGATGGCCAGCGCCCGCTTGAGGAGCGGCTCAGCCTCGGCGTACCTGCGTTGCAGGTAGTAGAGCACCCCCAGCTCATTGCGGATCGTACCCACATCCTGGTGGTCCGTGCCAAAGGCCTTCTCCTGAATCGCGAGCGCCCGCTTGAGGAGAGGCTCGGCGTGCGCATACTCCGTGCGCACGCGGTAGAGCGAGGCCAGGTTCGTAAGGCTTGTGGCTGTGCCCGGATGGTCAGGTCCGAGCGTCTTCTCGTGGATGGCCAGCGCCCGCTTGAGGAGTGGCTCGGCGTTGGCAAACCTTCCTTTGGCACGATGCAGCAGCGCCAGGTTGTTCAGGGTCCGAGCGGTTTCCGGATTCTCCGGTCCCAGCGTCTTCTCGTAGATGGCGAGGGCTCGCCTAAGCAGCGGCTCAGCCTCGGAGTATTTGCCCTTCCGGTACAAGAGCACTCCAAGATCGTTGAGACTCCTGGCCGTATCCGAATTGTCCTGGCCCAGGGTCTTCTGTCGGGTCGCCAAGGCCTTTCTGAAAAGGGGCTCGGCCTCCGCGTATCGCGCCTGGGCGTTGTAGACCTCCGCCAGGCTATTGAGCGTCCGAACTACCTCCCGGTGGTTTGCGCCCAGGGTCTTATCACGAATAGCGAGAACCCGCTTCAGCAGCGTCTCCGCCTCGGCGTACCGCCCCTGGATTTCGTAAAGCACCCCCAGGTTGTGGAGCGTACCGACCAGACGAGGGTCTTCAGATCCGAATCGCTCCGCCTCCTTGAGGGCCGCCGTAAGATGCGTCCCTGCCTCGGTATAGTGGCCTTGCTGAAAGGCCCGGACCGCCGCGGAGGTATAGGTGCCCCAGTCGGTCTCTTGAGCGCTGACCTGGGCAGCGGTCCACAGTAGTGCGCTCAATCCTGCTATCGGCCACCACCGAGTCTGACTTCGCATCTCGACCTCCTGGGTTCAAGACCAATGGACGCCGGAAGATACAGGCGGCGCCTTCATTGGCTGGTCAACCAGGAGTCACTATAGAAGTGCTTTGAACTGCTCGATCGTCAGGCCGGCATCCACCACGAGCCCGCCCATGGTGTAGGCGTTTACCGGATTGTGACGCGGGATGGTGATGAGGCGGATACCATCGGACATCACAATGTGCTTGCCTTCACGAATGATCCGAAAGCCCGCCTTCTCAAAGGCGCGAACCGCGTGGAGATGACCGATGCCCGGCAGCTTCGGCACGGCTAGACGAGCACCTCGACTTCGCGAGTCTCCTGGTCCTTCATCACCGCGTTACGGGCTTCCAAATACTCCCGAATGGCCTCGCGGATATTGGCAAGGGCCTCTTCCTCTGTTTTCCCCTGCGACCAGCACCCCGGTAAGCCGGGGCACGAGACGCTAAAACCCTCTTCAGACTCCCGGAGAACAACCTTGTACTTCATACTCCTCCCACCTTTCTATCGTCACGCAGGCCTACCTCTGTACGACGGCCCATTGCTCGGAAACTTTACCCGGCCCAGTTCTGCCGATGGCCTGTCGTCGCCCTACTATGTCGTTCAGCCGCAATTTGAAACGCAAGCGGACGACAGCCACGCGCCGAAGCTCCGTCAGGCAACGTTGAGCATCTTATTGGCGTAGTCTCTCCCACTGGTGGCAGGGGGCAGCGGTTTGCCGTCCTTCCTGTACAGCGCTATCGTTTCGTCCACAATCTCGCATAACTCCGCGAACACCGCTTGCTCATCGTTTCCGTGGCAGCCTCCATACAACAGCCCCGGACAACTCCCGACAAAGCACTGATCTTCATCCGACCATTCGACAATTTTGACGTACCGGGCGCTCTCTTTCATCGTTGAGACTCCTCAATGGCCGCCAGAACGTCCTCATTGAGGACAACTGCGGACGGCGTAGCAGCCCAAAGCGGTATTGAAACGGCCGGTCTAACCTCAAGCGAGTGTGCCTCGGCGCTGTCCGTTATGCCACCTGGTAAATCGCCGGTCGAAAGGACGGCTTGGGGATCGGCTTTTTTGCTGCTCGTGCCGCTTTGAGCCAAGCCGCTTTCGCCTTCAGGACTTCCGTCAGCGCTTCGCTCGGGGTGTCACCGAACGCAGAGCAGAACTTCAAGTCGGGGATATCAGCGATGTAGCCGCCGTCTTCATCGCTGTAGAAGATGTTGATGTGGTAATCCTTCATCCGTGTTCACCCAACGTCAAATTATACCTCTGAACGGGGCGTTGAGCGACGCTAAAGACGTATGGGTCAGATGAACACGGCGGGTGACACCTGAAATCGCTTGGCCAAAAGACGAATCTGGCGAATATTTAATGCTCGCTTGCCGTTCAGGATTTCAGACACCACGCCCTGAGAGCCGATCTCCGACAAGTCCGATTGGTTCAAACCATGCTCTTCCATGAAAAACCGAAGCACGTCGGCTCCAGTACATTCAGGCATGGGATGATGTGTTTCCTCGTACACGTGGATCAGCGTACCTAGCGTGTCTAGCAGGCCGTACAGGGGATGGCGTTCGTTGTCACCGATTTCATCCAACAGCTCATTGAGCCGCTTAATCGCGGAGTCGTATTCGCGCTCATTGCGAATGGTGAGGATAGGGTGGATATTGGCCCAATGACCTTGGATGTCTTTTGTGAGCGTGCTCATTGCTTCCAGCTTCCTTTGTCATATTCTTGGTGCGTCAGAACATGACGAATGTATAGCGTACCCCGGTTAAAGTGAATGACCGCGATCAGCCGATATTTGTTGCCACCGATATTGAACACAATCCATTTGCCGACTTTGTCAACCGATGGAAAAGTCATTCGCAATTCACCAAAATCGCGAAAGGTGGTATGCTGCACGATTTTGAGCCAGCGCGTCAGCGCCAATTTGCTATATGGTTAGAAACACAGGCCGCTGCGCCTCCCGGATTCCGGCCTTCCAACCGATCAACGTACCGTAGCAATCAAGAGTCAGCAATCCACGATTATCGAAGTTCAGCTTTTGTTGTCCGAAAACGACGGGGAGTATAACCGTCAAACGCACATGGTCAGCCGCGTATGTCTTCTTGCGTATCGGTTTCATGTGCGAGTTAGCTCGTGGGTTGCGGTTCACACTCTTCGCACGCTTCGAGGATTTGCTCAGCCTTCTTGGCGAGGTCGACCAGCCCGGGCCAACGGCCTGTGATGATATCTTGCGCATGGGCGAGTTCGTTTCTAAGCTGTTCGAGCTCTTCCAGAATCGACTCGGCAGTGTTGCTTGAGGTGAAGCCGATGGCGCTATGAAGCTCAGCCGTCTTAAGGATAATAGTTCTCTTGTCTGCAAACTGAAGACAGTCTGCAAGATCGATAGCTTCATTCCTCCGCTGCCTGTCCTCTAAAAGCTGACGAGCCTTATCCAGCCGCTCTTTCGAGATCATACTCTTCCACGACTCTTGCGGGTAGACAGCACGGATCAGCCGAAGAAACTGCATTTCGATAAGCGAGACAATACCAAAAAGCCACATGCGAACGGGTGCCTTCTGCAGATCTCCTTTTGTGACGATAGCCCAAACCTTCCCCATCACACGAACGAAAATGCGAGGCGACTGAGCGAGTAGTTGCAGCGCCCCAAGGATAGAACTTGATTCATCCAGTAGAAGCTGCTCTTCGAAACACCTAAGGTGCTGTTCGAGCGTGCCCTCGCAAAGCTGAGCGCGCTCGACATATCCTACGATAAGGCCGTTCCGTCTGACACCGACCACATCGAAGTCCTTGTCCTCCATGAAGTCTCTAACCTCACTTGCGAGCCGTACTGCATCAAACGATATAAAAGGTTCTGCAATATACTTGACCGAAACGCTCCGATCGAAAAGCTCGCGTAAGCCCCGAAGTGATGATTTGAGATGCTTCATTAGAACTTATCTGGACACAATGATCCGGTGCCTAAACACAATTAGACTGATTCCCCACTATTCCGACTCTTGATACCTTTCAGAAGTGGGGTAATCTTCCCGCCTTTTCCGGCACTTGTCAAGCTTCGCCAGGACCTCCTCACCCCAACCCTCTCCGCACCCAGAGGGTACCCGGGAGGCGAGGGGATGTGATAAAAACGCCGCTCCGCGCCGAGAGGGTACCGGGGAGACGAAGGGGAGAGTTTGTCAAAGACGGTGAGATCGCTTCGCTGTGCTCGCAATGACGGAAACCTCCGGGAAGGCAACGACTCTTGACAGAGGTGGGGGGATTTGGTAACTGCTTACGGGAGATGGTGGTAAGTACCGGAAGGTGATGGGTGGTAGAAGACACGAGGTGGACGATGCCGATTTATGAATATGCGTGTAACAGTTGCAGGAAGCGAGTGAGCCTGCTGATCCGGAATATCCGCAACCCCGACACGCCTGTCTGCCCACGCTGTGGGGGGCGGGAACTGACGCGGCTGTTCTCGCGGTTTGCGGTGGTCAAGTCCGAGGAGAGCCGTTTTGAACGCATGGCCGACCCCAGCAATTTCGGCGATCTTGATGAGAACGATCCGCGGAGTGTGGCGCGCTGGGCCAAGCGGATGGGGAAAGAGATGGGCGAAGACGTCGGCGAGGACTTCGACCAAATGATAGAGGAGGCTGCGGAGGAAGGGACGGCTGCCGAGGGGGGAGCGGAGGACATGGAGTAAGCGACGGCTGCGCGTCTGGCCTGTCCGAACCCCGTTTCACCTTGACAGTTCCGAGCCGTTTTGGATATAGTCGGCACGGATTGAAGGGACGTATCGGTTCCATTATAACGGTAGAGGCAGCAATGAAAAAGCGACATCTGTTGGCGCCAGGCCCGACGCCGGTCCTTCCGGACGCGTTGCTGGCGATGGCCCGGCCGATCCTGTACCATCGCGGTCCGGAGTACGAAGCCCTCCTGGGCCGAGTCCGGGATGGGCTGAAGTTCCTCTTCCAAACCAAGCACGAGGTGTTGTTGTTCACCTCATCGGGTACCGGTGGGATGGAAGGGACGGTGGTAAACACGCTCTCGCCCGGCGATCGGGCTCTGGTCATCCGGAGCGGTAAGTTCGGTGAGCGCTGGGGGGAGATCTGCGAGGCCTACGGCCTTCAGCCGCAGTATATCGATGTGGAGTGGGGGCGAGCGGTAGACCCTGACACAGTGGCTGCCGCCCTCGCAGCCGATCCCGCCATCAAGGTGGTCTTTGCGACCCACACTGAGAGCTCTACGGGTGTCCTGCACCCCATTGAGGCCATCGCCAGGATCGTCGGCAAGACGCCCGCTATTTTGGTCGTTGACGCCATCATGAGTTTGGGGGTGGCGGATCTGCCAATGGATGCCTGGGGGGTAGACGTCGTCGTGGGCGGCTCTCAGAAAGGGTTGATGATCCCGCCTGGCCTTGCCTTCTGCGCGGTCTCCGATAAAGCCTGGGCGATGGTGCAGCAATCCCGCCTCCCGAAATTCTACTTTAACTTCCTGGCAGAGCGGAAGAGCCTGGAGAAGAACCAAAACACCTTCACGCCGGCGGTCTCGCTGGTGATGGCGCTTCACGAGTCCCTCGCCGCCGTCAGGGCGGAGGGCCTCGCGGCGCTCTTTGCGAGGCATGACCGGCTTGCGCGGGCGACCCGCGCCGCCGTCAGGGCGCTCGGACTCGAACTGTTTGCCGACCCGCCTACGCCGGCACTGACCGCTGTGGCCGCCCCACCGGGCATTGAGGCCGGCGCCATCGTGAAGACGATGCGAACGGCCCACGGCATCACCATCTCGGGCGGACAGGCCCAGCTCAAAGGGAAGATCTTCCGCCTGGCCCATCTGGGATATGCCGACGAATCCGACGTCGTCCTCTGCCTGGCGGCGCTGGAACGAACGCTCACCGATCTCGGCTATCCGATCAAGCTGGGCGAGGGGGTGCGGGCGGTCCAAGAGGTGCTGAGTCAGGCAGGTTGAGTGAAAGCAGCTTTCAGCTAATAGCTGATGGCTGCTTTTCAGAGAGGAACGGATGCGAATTCTTGTGAGCGACGGCCTCTCGCCGCGCGGCATTGAGGTGCTGCGCCAGGCCGAGGGGTTCGAGGTCGATGAGCGGCGCAAGTTGAGCCCAGAGGCGCTGCAGGAGTGCATCGACAACTACGACGCCCTGATTGTCCGAAGCGCCACGAAGGTCACCGCGCCGATCCTGCGGGCCGCGCACCGGCTCAAGGTCGTCGGGAGGGCTGGCGTCGGGGTGGATAATATTGACGTCGAGGCGGCCACGGCTCGCGGCGTTCTGGTCATGAATGCCCCGAGCGGCAATACCCTGGCCACTGCTGAGCATTCCTTTTCGCTCCTCCTGTCCCTCGCCAAGAATATCCCGCAGGCGACCGCCTCGATGAAGGGCGGCCGGTGGGAGAAGGGTGCATTCCTCAGCGTCGAGTTGGGGAGTAAGACATTAGGGATTGTCGGGTTGGGACGGATCGGAAGCGAGGTCGCCCGACGCGCCAAAGGGTTCGCCATGCGCGTCATCGTTGCTGATCCCTTTGTCTCTGAGGAGACCGCGAGCGCGCTGGGGGTCGAACTGGTGGAGTTGCCGGACCTCTTCCAACGATCGGATTTTATTACGATTCACACCCCCATCACCCCGGAGACGTACCATCTCATCGATCGCGACGCCATTGCAAAGATGAAGACCGGCGTTCGGATTATCAACTGTGCCAGGGGTGGGATCGTCGATGAGGACGCCCTGTATGAGGCGATGAAGGCCGGCAAGGTTGCAGGGGCGGCCATGGATGTGTTTGAACAGGAGCCGACCACCAGCTCATCGCTGTTCACGCTTCACAACTTCATCTGCACCCCGCATATCGGCGCGGCGAGCGAGGAAGCGCAGGAGAATGTCGCCGTCGAGATCGCCCAGCAGGTCGTCGAGTACCTCCAGAAGGGGCTGATCAGGAATGCTGTCAATGCGCCGTCGATCGACCCGGCGCTGTACAAGGTGCTTCAGCCGTACCTCACCCTGTCCGAGAAGCTGGGCCGCTTGGCCTCTCAGCTTGCCGAGGGGGGAATCAGGCAGCTCCGAATCGATTATCGGGGCGAGATCGCCGGCTATGACCCGGCGCCGCTTACCGCGTCCGTCGTCAAGGGGGCGCTGGACCCTTTCCTGGGCGACGAGGTCAACTACGTCAACGCCTTGGCCATAGCGAAAGGGCGCGGCATCCGGATTATTGAGAGCAAGGTGCTGGAAGAGGCCGACTACACGAGCCTCATCACCGTTTCGATCAAGGGTGACCGCGGCACGAGCGAGGTGGCAGGGACGCTCTTCAGTCGCCGGGAGCCCAGGGTCGTCCGGATCAACGAATTCCGTCTGGAAGCGATCCCGGAAGGGTACCTCCTGATCTTCTCCAACCTGGACGTGCCCGGGGTGATCGGAACAATCGGCACCCTGCTCGGAAAACACCGGGTCAATATTGCCGGCATGCAGTTGGGACGGGAGCAGCCTGGCGGTCGGGCCGTGTCGGTGGTGAACGTCGATAATCCCGTTCCCGCTCATGTCATCGATGAAATCCGACGGCTCCCCAATATCGTCTTCGTCAAGCTGGTGAAGGCCTAGTTCAGCTATCAGCTACTAGCCATCAGCAGTCAGCAAACGAAGGAATGAGCAGGCACTGAAGGCTACTGGCTGGCTGCTGAAAGCTGATCGCCGATGAGTAATTTCGAATATTCTTCCAAGACCGCCATCCCGAAAGGTGTTCGGGTCTTTGCGCCTGAGGAGACTGCGCTGCGCCGTTGGGCCGAGTGTCGGATCCTTACGGTCTTCGAACGATGGGGGTTCCAGGAGGTCATCACCCCGACGTTCGAATACCTGGAGGTCTTCTCAGGAGAGCCGGAGCGGGAGGGCGGAGACAAGGTCTTTAAGCTCATCGATCGGCAGACCGGCCGCCTGCTTGCGCTGCGGTATGACCCGACCCCTCAGGTGGCGCGCCTCGCTGCGACTACGCTCCGGCACCGTCCCCTTCCATTGCGTCTTTCGTATGCGGCGAATATCTTTCGTGATGAGGTTCCTCAGGTCGGTCGACAGCGCGAGTGTGTCCAGCTTGGTGTAGAGCTGATCGGATTGGAGCGGCCCGAGGCCGATGCCGAAATGGTGGCGATGGCGGTAGAGGGCTGCCGGGCCCTCGGTCTGCAGCACTTTCAGATCGATGTCGGCCAAATTGAATATGTGCGGGGGATCGTTGATACCCTGGGGCTCGGACCTGATCAACGCCGCGCGCTGGTCTCAGCGATTGATAGGAAGGATACGATCGAGATCGAACTGCTCGTACGAGGTCTGGATGCGGACGAGAAGTCCAAACGGGCCGCACTGGACCTTCCGTTGCTCTATGGAGGGAAGGAGGTCCTGGCTCGCGCACGGGACCTGGCACCCAACCGGCGCTCACAAGAGGCGTTGAGAAACCTTACCCAGGTCTACGAGGTGCTGGAGCAATACGGTCTGGCGGATCAGGTGATCATCGATCTCGGCGAAGCGATGGCTTTCGAGTACCACACCGGCGTAACCTTTGCGGCATTTGCGCAGGGCGTGGGCTCCGAGATTTTACGCGGCGGCCGATACGACGACCTGATCGGTCGATTTGGGTATCCCTGCCCCGCCACCGGCTTCGCTTTCGATCTGGACAAGGTCCGGGAGGCGGTCGCGGCCGAAAACCGACCTCCGCTCGCGACCGGCCAGAGGTTTCTGGTGATCGACTTTAACCCCGACAAGCGGCATGCCCTTCGCATCGCTCAGCTTCTGCGAGAAAAGGGCTATTCGGCGGCGAGAGACATTATCAAGCGGGATCTGGAAGGTTCATTTGACTACGCAAAGCGATCCGGGATCGGCCGAGCGATCGTGCTGGGCCTTCCTCATCTACCTCAAGACGAGTTGCTGATCAGTGATCTTGACTCCGGGACTGAGGAGCGGGTCCCGGTCGAACGGTTTTGCGGCGAGGTCGAACGTGGAGAGCGGCGATGGCCAATGTAATCGTTGTCGGCACGCAGTGGGGCGATGAGGGGAAGGGTAAGATTGTTGATCTCCTCTCCGAATATTTCGACGCAGTGGCCCGGTACCAGGGCGGGACCAATGCCGGTCATACGGTTGTGGTGGAAGAGGAGAAGATTGTCCTGCACCTGGTTCCGTCTGGCGTACTGAGAAAAGGGAAGGTCTGTATCCTGGGGAACGGCGTAGTGATCGATCTGGCCGCCCTCATCCAGGAGATGGATCAACTCAGCAGGCTGCACGTGAAGATCGAGGACAACTTCTTCATCAGCAAGAACGCACATCTGGTGCTCCCGTACCATGCGATCCTGGACGCCGAACAGGAGCGGCTCCGAGAGGGCCGACAGCTTGGGACCACCAGACGCGGGATCGGGCCGGCCTATGTCGATAAGATGGCGAGGACAGGGATTCGGGTGGGCGACTTGGCCAACCCCAATCTCTTCAGGGAGCGGCTCCGTAATAACCTTGAAGAGAAGCGGGCCCAGTTCCCTCACCATCAGGAGCTACTGGAGCTGGATCATGAAAAGATGGCGGCGGAACAGCTCGAACAGTTCGAGCGCGTTCGCGGCTTTGTAGTAGACAGCTCCCTCATCATTCACGACCTGATCAAAACCGGGAAGCGTGTCCTGTTTGAGGGCGCGCAAGGGACCCTCCTGGATGTCGATCTCGGAACCTACCCCTACGTCACCTCATCGAGCGCGACGGCCGGAGGCGCCTGCATCGGGACCGGGGCAAGTCCGTTGGCGATCGACGGCGTCCTCGGCGTCACCAAGGCCTATACGACGCGCGTCGGCGAAGGGCCGATGCCGACGGAGCTGACGGACGACATCGGCCAGATGTTGCAGACGCGCGGGCAGGAGTTCGGGGCTACGACGGGGCGGCCGAGGCGATGCGGCTGGTTCGATGCCGTGGCCGTCAGGTACAGTGCCAGAATCAACGGGCTCTCGGCCATCGCCCTCATGAAGCTGGACGTTCTGGATGCCTGTGAGTCGATCCGGATCTGCAACAGCTACCGAAGCAACGGGGCGATCCTTCGAGAATTTCCGAATGAGACTGGTCTCCTGCAGACCTGTGAGCCGATCTATGAAGAGGTATCAGGCTGGAACGAGAGCATTGCCGGCATCACCTCATACAAGCATCTGCCGGCCCGGTGTCGCGCCTATATTGAGCGACTTGAGGCGCTGACGGGGGTCAAAGTCGGGCTCATCTCGACGGGGCCTCGACGGGACCAGACGATCCTTCGCTCGACGCCGGCCTTGCGGCAGTGGGGGCTGACGCGCTAAGCTTCCGCTGGATCGTCGCGTCCAGAGCGCTCCGCATGACGACCCGTTAGCTCAGTTGGCAGAGCTCCTGCCTTTTAAGCAGGGAGTCCCGGGTTCGAGTCCCGGACGGGTCACCAATTTCCGCCTCCCCCCATCATTGCCTTTTCATCGTTCGCCGCCTGTCTATTCACGGTCGCCGTGACCGTAGGATGGATAATACAGCGTAGTGGTTGAAATGGACACCGCGAGGCTCACCAGCGCAACCCTGAACGTGCTCATTTTATTCGGTCCAGTTCGCTCACCCTTTTTCATTGACACCCTTGCAAGCTGAATGCTACAAGTCGGCTACTTGATTCTATGGTTTATTGCTTTTCACAGAGCAACAGGATGCAAACATGGCGAGCGGCGGACATCTGCTTCGAGGAGGTCCTGTGACAAACTGATAGAGGGGACGTCAGGGCGATGCGCAAGAGTTTAATTTGTGAGCCTGTCGAAAAGGCGTCACCGCCAGGCGGGATCTGCAAGAGACGTGGATACTTTAGTGTCCGTAAGTAAGACCATCAACAAGGAGCGTTCCGCATGGATGACTGGCTCCTAACCGCGCAGGAGGTAGCCCCAAGGTGAAGATGGAGGCGACAATATGTATCCATTGAGCAGTATACAACACACCTGGGCAGGTTTACGTTGGTTTGTCGGCAGTGTGGCAGTTATGACCGCGCTGGCGTCTGGGGTCGCCGCCGGCCAGGAGATGGGTGGCGCAGCCTACCCTGGGGCACACGTCGAAGGCGAGCTTGCACCTGCCCTTCCCGGCGTGCGCGCTCTGCCGCAACGGCGGCTGCCGCAATCTCGACTGCCGGCGCAGGTGGTTCTCGACCGTGTCGAGGCGGCGCACTTGAAGATGGAGGCGACAGACCAGCCGTCTAAACCCGGGGTGCCGCTGCAGATCGGTGTCAGTCGAGATGTGCCGATGCTGCGTAACACCGCTCACACCTCGGCGCTCATGTCCTGGACGTCCATTCCCGGCGGGCAGATTGCCGCGATCAGCATTACGTCTCCTGACGCCCTCGGTTTGCGTCTGGGCTTGTTGGTTGAAAAGCTGTCTCGTACGGCCCTGCTGCGGTTTTATGCCCAGGGGACGGAGCAGGTGTTCGAGGTGTCGGGCGGGGAGATCATGGACACCATCGCCCGCAATCTCGCCGCCGGCGACGCAAGCGATGAAGCCCGGACGTACTGGTCGCCCGTCATCGACGGTCAGGAAATGACGGTCGAAATCGAACTGCCTACCGGGGTGTCTCCGGATGAGGTGATGTTTTCCATCCCGCGTGTTTCCCATTTGTTCTCATCGCCTCTGGATCCCGGCGCCTTGCAACAGCAAATTGGCGAGGCGGCGGGGTGCACTCTCGATTCCGCGTGCTACACATCGACATGGGGAAACGAATCCCTGGCGACCGCCAAAATGACATTTACGAAAGGCGGTGGGAGTTATCTCTGTACGGGTACCCTAATGAATGACAGCGATCCCTCCACGTTCATTCCCTATTTCCTGACCGCCAACCATTGTATTTCGACGCAAACCGTGGCCTCGACCCTGCAAACCTATTGGTTTTATCGTGCCTCGAGTTGCAACGCTGGTCTTTTGAATCCCAGCACCCAGACGTTGACCAGCGGGGCCGCACTGCTCTATGCCAGTTCGATTACCGATACGGGCTTCTTACTACTGAACAGCTCAGCCCCGCCTGGTGCCGTATATTCAGGGTGGTCGACCTATCTACCGGTCCTCTCTAGCCAGAGCGTTGGCATCCATCATCCGCAGGGCGATCTGCAAAAGATCAGTGCTGGAAACATCGCTGGCTACTACAATTGCACCCCTAATGCCGGCGACACTTTTAGCTGTTTTCCAACGTCCTCTGACGGTGCTGACCATCTCGAAGTTGTCTTTGGCCTTGGCATCACCGAGGGCGGCAGCAGCGGTTCCGGTCTTTGGATCGTATCCGGCGGCAGCCACTACCTGGTGGGCCAGTTACATGGTGGAAACATTTCCTGCGTCATGCCCACTAGCCCGGTTTACTATGGTCGTTTTGATGTGGCCTACAACGCGGCGCTGTTTCAATGGCTGGGAACCACCCCGGTGAACTACACGTTGTCGGTGACGGGCGCCGGCACGGGCCAGGGCACGGTGACGGGGCCTGGAATTAACTGCACCATCAGCGCAGCGAGCACGAGCGGGACATGCAGTGCGAACTACGCCTCGGGAACGGGGGTCTCGCTGATCGCAACGTCCATCGGGGTCTCGACATTCATTGGCTGGGGTGGGGACTGCGCCGCCGATGGGACCGTCACGCTGGAGGCGGACAAGATCTGTACTGCCACCTTCATCAGACCGCTCATCCTCTCGACCACCTCGCTGTCCGCAGAGGAGCAGGGGGTCGCCTATGTCTATGCGCTGCAAGCCGAAGGCGGCCTTCCCTCTTACACCTGGAGCCGTATCAAGGGTAAGCTCCCCAAAGGTCTGACCCTGGATGCGGCAGGCACCCTCAGCGGGATCCCGACCAAGGCCAAGACCGCGACCTTTACCGTCCAGGTGGCGGATGCCGCTGGGGCCTCAGTGACGCAGAACCTCTCTTTGCAGATCGTCAAGCGTGTCGATTTCAAGACCAAAAAACTAAGTCGGGGTACGGTCGGGACGCCGTACGCAGCCACGCTCAAGACCAAGGGCGGGATACCGCCACTGACCTTCAGCCTGGTCGGCGGGGCGCTCCCCACGGGTCTTACCCTTGATCCGGGCACCGGGCAGGTCTCCGGGACACCCACAGTGGCCGGCATCTTCGACTTTGTTGCCCAAGTTACCTCGAGCGGCGGCTCCAGTCATCAGAGGAACATTCGGATCACGATCAGGTAGAGCGATTACCCGAGAAAGGAGGCGAATCCACAGAGGGTGTATTGTCCGTGGCGTACGACGAGTTTGTCATAGCAATTCCGCAATTCCGAATTCCGCGAATTCCGGGGACACAATACCGATTTCTTATAGTTTGTATAGCTGGAGTCTCACTCGATTTGTCGAAGAGGGAGGTGAGGCGCTATCCACCGCCTGAGACGTCCCCATACGCCGCTTGAGGTTCATTGCGGGGAGACCGCCAATCGGCTGCATGAGTGCCAGCCATACGGCGTGCAGGGTCGTCGCTGATCCATTGTGTCATATTGCCGGTAATCGCTGTGGACATACGGGAGGCGATTGGCACGATCCGCCTCCGCAGTGGAAACGCACAATACGCCTTACGCCGCTACCTGCCCAGCGAAGGAGATCGTCAGGTCGAGAGTCCGAAGCGCCGCATATTTGCATCGAATCCCCGACGGGTCACCATCCTTTTTAAACAGTCGGGATCATCCATGGCTAATGGGTAGGTGGTAGCGGCGCCTCCGCTTTCTTCCAGGTGCTGTCCGGATTGTACGTCTGCATAGCACGAGCGAGGTGGTCGGTGTCCGGGCCGAGGTCTTTTTCGTAGACGACGCCCTGGTGGTTGACGATGAAGGTCATAACGCCAGAGACCCCGTATTGCGCCGGATGCGCGATAAGGGCGAACCCGCCGATCATCTTGCCATCGACGACGTAGTCGAAGGCACGGCCCGGTGCGCCCGGACCCTGGGCCGTCAGGATCCGATAGACGTAGCCATGGTAGGGGGCCGGCTTGTCCGCCGAGGTCTGGCTGGAGTATCCTTCCGCCCGGGCATTTGCGACGAGTACGCCCAACGGGCTCGGTTCCTCGCCTTCCTTGATCGGCCAGTAGAGTCCGTTCCTCCTGCCCTCGTCGCTGCGGAACTTCATCGCATACGTGAGCAGCCCGCCGCCCTCGCGCGCTACCCGGGCATACTCGCGCTGCGCATCGACGTAGGCGAGGCAGACTTGCATGGCATTCAACTCGTTTCGGCCGATGCGGCGGGTGAGGATCTCCTCCTTCCCTGCAGCGGTATCGAAGCGCCAAACGTTCCTCGCTTTCACGACCGGGATCGGTAGCGGCCACTCGTCCTGGCCGATGACCAACATCGCCTTCGTCTCGGTGCGGTATTCCAGTGTGTTCGCCTGCTCGAAAGCGTGGACGAATTGCTCCCGCCCCTGTTTGTCGGCTACCGGATCCCCGGAGGAGATCAGGTCCCTACCCTCGGGGCCCAGGATCGCAGCGAGCGCCGCCATGTCCCCGCCTTTCACGGCCTTCACAAGGGCCTGCACCGCCTTCCTTGGCGACGCAAAGGTCTTCTGGCCTCGGCTGGCGGCGACCGCGTCCCTCGATTCGACGATACCGATGAGCAGCGTGGCCATCACGGCGATGGCGAGCCGCCGGGTCAGGGTGGGATGCGCATGCCGATTAGATGAAGCCATCCTTACCTCCTCCAGACCTGCCGTTCGTCAGATTGTTCATCCGTACAGGAGGGAGACCGATCCCAGCCTGGAACGTCCGCGATGCTCCTCATCTGCGCCCTCCGCCCCCCCCGCCGATGCGCCCGCCCCCGGCCGGGGCCCTTGGGACGCTTGGCGCAGGCCTGGCCGCGCCCGTACCCAACCGGCTCGTGCGCCCACGGTCGCTGGAGTTCCGGGTCTCACCGCCGCGTCCAAGCCCCTCGAGCGCGGCCGGTGGGCGGGGGGCCCTGGAGACCTGTGGCGCGACATGACCGCCCTGCTGGCCCCCACCGACGCGAGCGTCCGCTGCGCCGACCGGGCGGCGATCGACGGTACGCGCCCCCAATGGCGAGACCCCTTGCGGGCGGCCGCGGAACGCCTCGCGGGCGGGCGCGCCTGGCAGCAGGCCCTGGCCGAAGCGCTGCCGCACGCCTGGATCACGGTAAGGGACACCCCGGCGGTGACTTGCGTCGTGGCGCCAGGTGTGGTCCATAATCCTGGTCCGATTGAAGGTATTATAGTTGTGCACATTGACGATGGTGACGTGGTGACGGTGCCAGTCGAAGCCGCCCCAGAGAACCGCCCCCGCGGCCAAGCCGACGCCGAACGAGAATACACCGGCCCCGACCACGTAGCCCGGCGGGTACCAGACATAGGGCGGGTAGGCCGGATACCACCATGGCCCGTACACGACGGTGGGGTCGTAGATAGGCACGTAGACGACCCGCGGGGTCGCCGGCTCGATCCTGATGACCTGCGGCTCGGCGATGATAGTCTGCTGGGGAGTAGTCTGAAGGTAGCCTGCGGCCTGCGCCTTGATTCGCAGCGTCTGGACGGTAACCATCACATCCGGCTGCTGGGCGAGGAAAGCCTCTCCCAACTTCTGGGTCCACTCCAAGTTCGCGTCCATCATGGCGAGTACCTGGGGAAACGCCGCCAACGACTTCACGCTTGGATCCCAGGGCTGTTGCTGCATCACCTCTTCAAGTTGCGGGCCGACGACGTTGGGATACGCTTTGACCCAGCGGGCGGCCTGGACGACCTCTAGCGGGTAGGTGGACGCCATGAGGATCTGCGCCAGGAGCGCATCGGGGTACAGGGCGATCGGCGCCAGGAGCTGATCCAGCTCTTCCTGCTGGAAAATCGGTGGTGCGGGCGTCTCCGCGGGGGGCGGCGAGGACAGCGGGGCGGGTTGCGCAACGGCGCTAGGCGGCGCTGCCAGCAACAGGATCAGCATTCCAAGCAATCCGCGCCCCGCGGCGCTGTTTATTATCATGATTCGGCCTCGCGCTTGTCGGTGTCGATGAGTTCGGGGACGACTGATCGGGCGATCATCTCTCGGCTATCTTACCACTGTTGACCACTGCTGTCCAAATTAGACGGTTCAGCTACGTGTCAAGCCTCCTTTAACTCGATCCCAGCGTAATCCGCAGATAATACGCATATCCCAGACCGTCGTAAGCCATTGTGGCCCACTCCGCTTTGACTCGACACCCCTACAACCCCTACAAAGCCGTAACATGCGTGCAGCATTTCAAGAGCATTCAGCGCTCCACAGGGAGGTACACCATGAGAATCAACGAGGTGATACCTATCTCAGATCCGGAATGACAATTGCTGTTAAGGGACTTGGGACGCTATACTTGTACGAGAGAACGGCAGTCCCGGAATTCCCTAAATCTATTGAGATTAAAGGCTGGGGCATTACGTATCCCCGACGGGTCACTACCCTTTGCCCTATCTGCGTCAGGACATTCGCGGTCAAGAGTCGGATGGTGTATATCAGGCGCCTCACAAGGCAATGGGGCCGGGGTCAGGGATGCCGGCCTCAGCAAAGCCCTTTCCCCGCAGTATGCAACTGTCACAGGCGTGACAGGGCCGTCCATCCGGGGTCGGGTCGTAGCAACTCCAGGTGAGCCGGTAATCGACCCCAAGGGCCGCGCCTTGCCGGATAATTTCGGCCTTGGTCAGGTGGATCAGCGGAGTGTAGATGGTAAGTGTAGATTTGCCCTCAACGCAGGCTTTAGTCGCCAGATTCGCCATCCGCTCAAAGGCTGCGATATATTCGGGACGGCAGTCCGGGTACCCGCTGTAGTCGATCGCGTTCACGCCGAGCACAATGTGCCCGGCATCGAGCACCTCAGCCCAGGCCAGCGCATAAGAGAGAAAGACGGTGTTGCGGGCAGGGACGTAGGTGATAGGAATACCGGAGCCGATCTCCTCAACCCCGCGGCCCTTTGGCACTGGGATATCGGCAGTGAGGGCCGACCCCCCGATCTGCCGAAGGTCGAGGTCCAGGATCAGGTGCTGGACGGCGCCGATGGCCGCCGCGATCCGCCGGGCGCTTTCCACCTCGCACGCGTGACGCTGGCCGTAGCGAAAGGTGAGGGCATAAAGCTGATATCCCCCGGCCTTTACCATCGCGGCTGTCGTTGCGGAGTCGACCCCACCGCTCAGCAGGACCACAGCGCGCTTATTCACTACACGCCCCGCCGATTCGGATCCCACAGATACTTGTGGAGCTGAATCTGCAGCCTGGCGTCAAGTCGATCAGCCAAGAGCCATTCCGCCAGCTCTCGGGGGGGTAATTCGTCCAACACCGCAGAGAACAGGACCTGGGCCTTGTCAGCCAAGGCGCATTCCGTCATCACCCGCTTGGCCCATTCGTAGTCGTCGCGGTCTGCCACGACGAATTTGATCTGGTCTTTCCTGTTGAGATATCGGAGATTCTCAAGATTATTGTGCGGATCCATCCCGCTCCCCGGCGCCTTGAGGTCCAGGATCTTAACCACTCTAGGATCGAGGCGATCGACACTGAGGCTCCCGCCTGTTTCGATCAGGACCTCGTACCCCTCAAGGAGCAAGCGATCGATCAGGGGATACACCTCCTCCTGTAGCAGCGGCTCTCCCCCGGTAATCTCGATCAGCGGGCACTTGTAGGCCCGCACTTGCTCCAGCACCTGCTCGACCGAGCGTTGCTCGCCGTCGTAGTATGCGTAGGTCGTATCACACCACCGGCACCGAAGGTTGCACCCGGTCAGACGGACGAAGACACACGGCCGACCGGCAAAGGTCGATTCGCCCTGAAGGCTATAGAAGATCTCATTAACCTGGAGGCTCATGACCGTCTCACTTGAGGATGCTCCAATAAAACGGAAATAGAAGTGGGCAGGCGCTCATCTCATCCATCAAGCGAGGGCCTGCCCACCAAACAACAAATAACCTGGAACCGTGATACGACTAACCTTCGGACCCGATCACCACATACCGCGTTCCACCGTCCCGCTTGACCAGAAGGAGTGTCGGTTCGTCCGGCTTCGTTTTCTCCAAGACCCGCCTGACCTGGCTGACTGTCGTCACCTTTACGCGGTTGATCTCCAGAATCAGATCGCCGGGCTGTAACCCGACCGCGTCGCCTGGGCTATCAGGTTCAACCTCCGTAATCACGACTCCCTTTTCCCCCTTCAATCCAAACTTGCGAGCGAGCGCCGGAGTGAGTTCCTGTATATCGATCCCCAGCTTCATTTTTGGAGAGGTCGACGTCGTGGCCGCCACCTGCTCCTCTTTGAGTTCGCCGACCTTGACCTGCAGCGTCACTTCGGCTCCATCGCGGACAACTTTCATGGCAACCTCTTTGCCCACAGGGGTGCTGGCCACGAGATGAGGCAAGTCGGTGGAGGACTTGACGTTTTTATCATCGAACGCCACGATGACGTCCCCCTGTTTCAGCCCGGCCTGTTCTGCCGGTGATCCCTCCGTAACTTCCGATACCAGGGCGCCATTTGCCTGCTTGAGAGAAAATTTCTTGCCCAGCTCCGGGGTAATCGGCTGAATGGCTACACCAAGCCACCCTCGGGTGACCTGCCCACGCTCTCTTAGCTGGGGCAGGATCTCCTTTGCCATATCAATCGGAATCGCAAAACCGATTCCGATTGAACCTCCCGTTGGGCTAAAGATAGCGGTATTGATTCCTACCGCCTCGCCGTTCGTGTTGATCAACGGTCCGCCGCTGTTGCCTCGATTAATCGAGGCATCGGTCTGGATGAAGTTGTCATATGGGCCCTCTCCGATAAACCGGCCCTTGGCGCTGACGATACCGGTCGTGACCGTCTGGTTCAAACCGAATGGATTGCCGATGGCCATGACCGGCTCGCCGACTTCCAGCTTATCCGAGTTGCCAAAAGGGATCACCGGCAGGTTGGAGGCCTCGATTTTAATGATAGCGATATCGGTCTTTGGATCTCTCCCGATCACCTTCGCCTTGAGCTCTCGACCGTCACCCAGCTTCACGGTAATGTCCGTAGCGTTCTCAACGACGTGATTGTTCGTTAGAATATAGCCGTCTTTGTTGATAATGAATCCTGATCCAAGGCTGGTCGCCTTGAACTGCCTCGGTTGGTCGCCGAAAAATCGTTTGAAGAACTCATTAAAGGGGTCGTCTTCACTGAAAGGACTACGGGACGGGATACCCCTTTTGACCACCTGGGTGGTACTGATATTCACCACCGCGGGAGTCAGTTCCTTCGCTAACTTCACCCAGAGCTTCCCATCCGAAATCTGACTCGAACTGAACAGCCCGCTCTCTCCCTTTTCGGTCCACACTTGAGCGGTCGTCGCCCTTGTGAGCGGGACTAAGTTCAAGGAGGCTGTAATCAGCACTCCAAGAATCAGACAGGAAGCTGCAACGAGAATTAAGGTTCTGGTGTTAAACCGGCCGTGGCGCATCGTGTCCCCCTGCAATGGTGTGGCCTTATTCCGTTCACTGTTCCACATACCCCGATATCCACCTTTTATTAGTCACGGTAAACGAGAGAGCGTTTAGCAGAACCTGCCCAAAGTTGCCCACAACGATCCCAGCCTTTATTGCTCTTAGCTTAGCAGACTCATTGCTGAAATTCAACTGACCCCTCTGTGGCACACGCATCACAGGTAGGAAACAATGGAAGACGAACTGTACGTCATGGGACACCGCCGGGTAGTATATTAGAAGTGGATAGGGCGCCTTGCGCAGCGGATACGGGAGGGATGAAAGCAGTGGGTCGGATCCGTCGTCTTCTCCTGCTTCTGGGTCTCGTCCTCTTGGGGGTCCTCCTCGCCAGGATCGACTTGAGCCCGGTCTTCGATCAGGTGAGATCCCTCTCGTGGGGCCTGCTAATCCTTCTCTTTCCGTGCGGACTTACTACGATTCTGGATACCGTCGGATGGCGATACGCCTTTCGGGGAGCCCTTCTGCCGCTCTCTATTCTCCTACCTGTTCGCCTGGCGGGTAAAGCCTTTAACACGACGAGTCTCACCGCCACTCTGGGGGGTGAGCCGGTCAAGATCTATCTTCTCCACCCGCAGGTATCGGTGGAAGAAGGCGCAGCCTCGGTAGTTATCGACAAGACGACGGCGCTCCTGGCCCAGATATGCGTGCTCCTGCTTGGAATCGTGTTCTCCCCTTTGGTCCTACCGGTAGGATCCCCCTTTGTATTTGGAATGGTGGGGCTGGCGATACTAGGGGCACTGGCGATTGCGGGATTTGTCATGGCACAGCGGCATGGGCTTTTTGGTCGATCCCTGAGGATTCTCAACCGCCTGGGCTTCAGGTGGCATGGGGGGCTAGAGACCGCTCAGGGGCTGGATGAGGCCATTGCCACGTTCTATACGATTCATCGCCCGCGCCTCGCCCTCTCGTATCTTTTTCACCTGATGGGGTCTCTTGTCGGGATCGTGGAGGTCTACCTGATTCTCTGGCTGCTCGGGTTTCCGATCTCCCTGACCACAGCTATTGTCATCGAGGCCTTCAGCTCGGCCATCAAGGCGGTCGGCTTTCTCATCCCGGGCGCCATCGGTGTGGAGGAAGGGGGCAATATGGCCATCTTCATGGCGTTGGGATTGACGGCAGGAGGCGGGCTCTCCTTCAGCGTTGTCCGACGGATACGAGAGCTGGTTGTGGTGGTTGTCGGCTTGACAGCCCTGGCGGTTGTTCGAAGGGGCCGCCCCATCCCGCATCCGGGGTAGTATCGGTTTCCGCTGGCAGCGGTCGGCCTGACCTTCTTCTTCGATTGTTTTCCGAAAAATAGACGTTGGGATGCGTCATTACGGGCGTAGCGAAGTAATCTTACTGCTCTTCGCATCCTCAAAAACGCTGAGATTGACGCGCATCCTTCGGGTGCTCGCAATGACAGACAAAAAACGCGTTAGAGGACGGCTTGACGCAGGGTCCGCCGTAGCCTACACTTCACCCCGAACTGATCAATTGTTTCTCGTGAGAGCTAAGAACTCTTAAAGAGGAGGAAGGAACCCATGAAGAGACGGTTACGTTGGATCCAAAGCCTGTTCTTCGCCATCCTACTACTCGCCTTTGCGGGTGATCCTCTGCAAGCTCAGGAGGTCAAGGACGATCCTGAGGCCCGCGCCCTCCTGGAGGAGGCGCGTCGGCAGGTAGTCGTGTGGGACCGCTTCCCGGGTCTTAAGGCAAAACTGGACGTAGATCGGAATGGAAAAAGGTCGGGTGGTGACCTGACGGTTCTGCCCTCCGGAAAGGTGGAGGTTGAGCTGCAAGACCGGGAGGCGGCAGAATGGGCCAAGCGGGTTCTGAAATCACTTGTGAACCACAGACTGAAGGCGGAGACACATAAGCACGAGGAGGCGACGGTTACCTTCGGCCCTCAGGATCAGCATCCGTTGGGACGTCTGGTGAAGAAAAGCGACCGCGCTGCATCGACGTACCGCATCAAGGATCGACAGATCTTTCAGGTCAATCAGAGAAACGAAAAAGGGTGGTTGAGCCTCAACGTCTTAGAGTATATCCCGACGCCTCAAGGCTCCTTACCTAAGCAGGTGGCCGTCTTCCAGCTTGACGAAAAGGGTTCGCTTGCAGAAAGCACCGTCTTTACCGATGAGTATGTCGAGGTGGAGGGTTTCTGGCTCCCCAAGTCCCGCGTGATCATCACCGCCCAAGGGGGAAAGATCGAGGTATCGAGGCTTCAGTTTCACGAGCACCGCCTGCTTTCAAAAGAAGCGGTCAAGCCCCCAGCTTCCTGATCTCCGGCACTATCAGTTGCCCTTCTCGGCAACCAGCATGAGTGCCGCGAGGTTTCGGTCGTACTGACGGAATACCCGCCGCATGGCGTGTATCCGCTGGCGCGCAGCCGGATTCTGCAGCACATTCCAGGCGATCCGCGCCATCCCCGCCAACCCTTCATTTCGAATCATCTCGGATGGTTCGAGCAGGTGCATCGGAGCGGTTGCCTGCGCCTTGATGGTCAACCCTTCGCGTTGCAGCAGCGCCTTCCACTCCGCAACAGTCATCGGACGCACGCCTACATGAATCGACTGCGAGAGTGCGCGATTGATCGCGTCTCTGGTCGCATGATCGATATCATCCGGCACTAAAGCCAATTCATGGAGGCCATAACGCCCGCCTGGTACCAGCAGACGCTTGGCCTCTTGAATGATCTTCGCCTTGTTCTCGGGTGTTTTCATGCTCAACATCGCTTCGCAGTATACCACCGTGGCGCTATTGTCCGGTAAACCTGAGTGTTCTGCCTGCCCGACAACACAGCGCTGATTGTCGCCGGATAGGTAGCCCTGTACCCGTTTCGCCGCGGCATCGTCAGCGTCTACCGCCGTGTAGCTGGACGGGGATTTCGCCAGCACCAATTGCGCGGTTACACCCAGACCGGGCGCAAATTCGACGACCCTATCCATCGACACGATGTTGAGCGCGTCCAGCATCTGACGGGTCAATTCAAGGCCGCCGGGACGCAACACTCGCTTACCCATCTGCGCCAGCAGCCAGTGGCCCGGCATCTTATCAACGTGCAGTCCGTGTCCCGGCAAGATCTCCTCGTGTTCACTCATGAGCTTTTCCGTTTTCCCTTGCCAATGGATTGTCCATATATGCTTTTCTGCGTCGTAGTAGCCAGCAGCTTGAGGCTACCATACCATAGTTGTGGTCTCAGGTCACAAATAGCCGATCGCTGTGATGAGGACATTCGGCGTCCGAATGGCCACGGTCGGCATGTGCTCGATTGGCCCCATACTACTGCACTCCCATGCGAAGCGCAATAAGACACCCGGGGTGTCAGCCGCGGTATGCGCGCGTTGAGGGCGTAGCCGGTGTGCTGGTACTTCGGGCCAACCACGTGGGTTACCTCAGCTACCAAGGTGTCGGCCACCACTTGTGGGGTGGGGGTCAAGACGAAAGAGCGCCTGGATGTGCGCGATCGTGGTGCCGACATCCCCCTGACTGGTGTGTAGATTTTGCCGACGAGTGACGTTTATTGTCGCCTCGGGCTACCCAGGAATGTCTGCGTCAGCGATACTCACCACAATGAATCCCTCCAGAACCGTCAGCACGATACAGATGCGGTAGTGCTGGGCCTTGAATTCCGGGTAGATATGTCGTAGTGTGCTGAGGAGGTGAGAGAAGCTGTTGATCTGGCATACTTATTGCTTGCTCATTCACCAATGCCTTGCACGGAGATCCCGACTTTTGATCGGCACACAGCTTCACGGGAGGAGTGTTAAATGATATTCTCAAGTTGCCGTGCGCGCCAGGATCGAGCGCCGGATGGTAAGATCCGATTGCGGTCGAAGGGAACACGAGCTCAGGTTGCATGGTACAGACGTTACCTATTAGCACGCTTGTGTATGGTTATGATGCTTGTCGGGATCGGTGGGGCCGACTGGATGCAACCGCCCGACGCCGCGTCAACTACACTGTCTCCTGGAAACTTTACCTTCAATATAACTTTTGGCGGGCAGAGTCGCTCGTTCAACCTTCACGTGCCAGGCAGCTATACGGGACTGGTCCCCGTTCCGCTTGTACTGGATCTCCACGGCCTAGGTTCGACCGCCACCCAACAGGCCTTTATTTCGGGCTTTCGGGAGAAATCGGATAGGGTTGGTTTTCTTGTGGCATATCCGCAGGGAGTCAGCAACTCGTGGAACGCATACGGCTGTTGTGGAACAGCGTACTCGTCACGCATTGATGACGTTGGATTCCTGAAAGCCGTCGTCAATCAGATTGCTTCAATGGGCAATATCGACCATAGCCGGGTCTATATCACGGGCCTTTCCAACGGCGGCTTCATGAGCCACCGGATGGCTTGCGAGGCAGCCGATATGTTTGCAGCCGCAGCGCCTGTCTCGGCGCCACTTAACCTCAGGGATCCGACTACCTGCCGTCCGGCGCGGCCGATCACGGTCGTCCAGTTTCACGGACTCAACGACACGACCATCCCCTACAACGGCAGCTTCGGCATTCCATCAGCGCAGGACAGCCTGAGCGCGTGGCACGATATCAACGGCTGTACGGGTTCGGCGACGGTGCTCAACCTGGGCGGGTCGAGCCGGTGTGAAACGTTCAAAACCTGTAACGACGGTGCTGAGGCGGGACTGTGCAGCCTCGATGGAACGCACATCCTTTACGCCAGCCAATCGGCGCTCAACATTGCCGACTATGCGTGGGACAATGTGTTCAGTCGTCATACCCTTTCACTGGCGGATCAGGATGATGACGGCGTAGCCGATATAGATGACAACTGCGTCGCAATTCCGAATCCTGATCAGGCTGATTCGGATGGCGACGGTATCGGCGATGTATGCGACGGCGGCGGCGGCGTGCCGAGTTGCACTGCCGGTAACACGGGATTTCTCAGTCCGTCCGCGCAGGCAGCCGACACCGGCGGGGACAATAATGGGTTCGAGGGGGTTCCGACGAACGCGTTCGCAGATGGCGGCGGCGTGGCGACCAACAATAACGGGGCAGGGGACCGCCATCGCTACTACAACTACAACCTGACGATTCCCACCAGTTGCATTGTGAAGGGCATCGAGGTCCGTCTCGACTGGCGCCTTGACAGCACGTCCGGGACCAACAGCATGAGAGCGCAACTGTCCTGGAACGGGGGCGCCACCTGGACGACGCTGAAGACCGACACGCGAGAGACAACGTCGGAACATACCGGAGCGTTGGGATCTGCAACCGACACATGGGGACGAAGCTGGACTGCGGCGGATCTCAACAATGCAAATTTCAGGCTGCGACTGACTTCGAACAGCACGAGTTCAAGCCGGGATTTCTTCCTTGACTGGGCGGCCGTGCGGGTGACGTTTGGTCCATAGCATCTCGTCTCAAGTGTCAGCGCGGCCTTTCGGGGCCGCGCTGACACTTTTTGACAGTGTCTCATGTGGTGCAGGTAACGTTGGTTGCGCTTAGTGTTTGGCAGTAAGCATAGTGAGGAGGGAGTAGAGGGCGAAGTTGTATGGAGTTGGCAGGCTCAGTGCGGTCGCCTTCTTAATAATGACGCCATTCAAGGCTTCATGCTCTAAAGGTTTGCCCGCCTCGTAGTCCTGAAGCATTGAGGTCTTGACGTCGTAGTGTTCGGAGAACTTGAGGTTGCGTTCCCACACCTGCTCAAAGGCCAGGCGAACCCCAGAAGCGTTCGCTGCGGCGACGACCTCCGCCGTCACCAGCCTCGCCAGTTCGAGGGTGTAAGGATTCTCGATGATCGTCTTGACGGGGCCGCCGACCAGGGTATTAATTGAGTTAAAAGGAGCATTCCAGGCCAGCTTGGCCCACAGGACGGTTTTCATATTGGGCGAGGCTTCAGCCGGACAGCCGTAACGGTCGAAGAACGCCTTGAGTCCGGCAACTCGCTCGCTGGCACCCCCGTCGAGCTCTCCGAATACGATCTTCCCGCTCTCCTGATGAAGGATCACCCCAGGCTCCGGTGAACTCGCCCCGATGTAGGCGATCCCTGCCAAGACCTTCTCCTGTCCGATGACGGACGCGATCTTTTCCTCGTTGTCGATCCCGTTCTGAAGCGACAGCACGTCGGTTTGCGGCCCGACCATTGGGAGTGCCTGGCGAATTGCCGACTCGGTGTCGTATGATTTCACGCAGAACAGGACCAAGTCGACGGGACCAACCTCCGCTGCATTATCGGTGGCGCTGACGCGGATGGAGAAGTCCCCCTTCCAACTCTTGACCGTGAGGCCCTTCGTCCGGAGCGCCTCCAAACGCTCCCTGCGGGCGATGAACGTGACGTCGGCGCCGCCCTTGGCCAACAGCCCGCCGAAGTAGCCCCCCACCGCCCCTACCCCCACCACCGCGACTTTCATCCGTTCACCTCCGATCACGCTGTCGCACATCCCACGTTCCAGTGGTCATGCAGGAAGCAGCGTAAACCCCTCAGTTCTGGCCGCAGTCCTTTAATGTACAGAGGAATCAGGACAGACGCGTCCCAGAATTTCACCGGGATTCCGTTCGTTCTTTCAAGAGTGCTTCCAAGGCGCGGTTCTTAGGATCTTTCGGCCGTGGCAAGTGCCAAAAGTCATGAGGTAGTTTATCTGTCCCGATTTTGGCCAGCCCCGCTGTCTTGACCGCCAGACCCTTCAACTCGGCAAAGACCGGTGACGCCGTGTTGGCGTGATAATACACTTGGTTCCCGCGCTGCGTCCTAACAAGCAGCCCGGCTTCGACCCAGCGCGCCAACTCGCGCTGCGCCGCCCCCTGGCCGATCTCGGCCGTGCGCACAATCTGCCGGAGATAAAACGACTGCTCCGGCCGCACGAAGAAGAGCCTCAGCAGCGCCCGCTGCGTCTTGCCGAACAACGCCGTGCCGATTGTATGGACTGAACTGACCGTACTCATTCTGGGTACGAGTGTATCCACGTAGGGTACAACTTTCAAGTCTCTTGTGCGCCCGCGCCCTGAAGTACGAGAAGGTCTATCTGAAAGACTACATGGAGGTTCTGGAGGCTATCGAATCAGGCCGGCTTCCTGAAAACTGAAGTAGCCTTTCCGCGTCACTATCACGTGATCCAGAACGCGAAGTCCGAGAATCTTCCCGGCCTCCGTCAATTGCTCGTGGATGCGGAGATCGGCCTCGCTTGGTTGAAGGTCGCCGGATGGGTGATTGTGGGCAAAGATCACGGCGGCGGAACGGTCCGCGATGACGTCGGCGAATACTTCACGCGGATGAACCGGGCTTTTGTCGAGCAGACCAATGGTGACCACACGCTTTTCGATGACCTCGTTCGCGCCGTTCAGGGAGATGCACACGAAATACTCTTGTTGTTTCCCAGCGATGTCGGCCACAAGCGGCAGCACGTCCTGAGCCACGGTGATCTTGACGGTGTCCTTGAGTAGGTGTCGCCGGGCCAGCTCAAAGGCCGACAGGATTTGCGCGCCCTTCGCAAGCCCCATGCCGGGGACGGCCAGCAAGTGATCGAGTGTCAGGTCCGCCTTGTGCTCCCGGATCAGCCCCGCCACCTGCCGGGCCATCGTGCGGACATCAATACCCACGGTTCCCACACCGAGGATCGCCGCGACAAGCTCCTCGTCGGATAGGGCCGACGCGCCTCTCTCCCGCAATTTCTCGCGGGGGCGGCAGTGCTCCGGCATGTCCTTGATAGTTTTCATGCCGTTCGTAAGTCGCTCAATTCATTATTGTTTAACGAGATCCGTTGGACGACCATAACCTGCTAAACTCCGGCGTCTCTCGCTCACTCCACCGGTAGATCGCATCACTATACCCACGGAGGATAGCAATTGTCTGGTCACTCACCCGTCTGAAGGACTCTTCAGACTCGTCAACTAAGGGATCTGGCGACCGAACGTCATTGAGAACAACCACCCGCTGGCTGGCTGGACGCGTTTCTTTCAACTCCATCCATGTGAAGGACACTAGCTTGGCCGTCTGTGGGGACGGACTTCCAATCAATTTTACCAGTCGCTCTATCTTGGGATGCAGTGGGATAACAAAGTCTATGGGATGCTCCACAGTTCGCCCTGGTATGCTCACATTTGCCGTGTACAGAACCTGGCGACGGTCAAGGAATTCGGCGACCATCTCAAAGAAATCGATAAGAGTATACGGGACCTGACTCATCCATAGATCATTGAGTCGAATAACTGCCGTCAGAAGGTAGTGAGCTCGTTGTGATAGGTTGGCGGCAGTAGCGGTTGTTTCCAGCCGTTCCTTTGTCTGCCGCACCGCGCATCCCGCTATTGCTCTTTCGATCAAAGCTTTCCGGCGTGCAGAATCTTCAATCTTGACTCCGAGGCACTGAAGGTTCTCCAAAGTGTTACCGTTGTCATGAAGAACGAATTCCCCGTTAGAGCGCTCAATGTAGATCTGAATACCGTCGTGGAACGGGTCCAAAAACGGAGTACTTAAGACTGACACGTCCCCTCGCTCGATTACCCTTAAACGCTCTTTGAGCCAGTTCAGGTAATCCTGAACGATATCGTTGTGCGGCCGAGCTACTGCCATCTTAGATGAGCTCCATCTGTATACCGTGAGGGAAGTGCGCGCTAATCAGTTCAAGAAAACGCTCCAGCGTACCAAACGGATTGTTCGCATCGTACCAATCGACCGGATCGGCCCATTCTAATCCGAATCCTTCGCGGTACCGGTGCAAGTGGGGTTGGTCCCTTATTTCCGTACCATCAGGATTGGGATGATACGGGTTATTATCCAGCCGAACAAGCCCCATGTCTCGATCTCTAGTCCTGAAGTGAAGCCGAACCTCAAAGGGATTCCGCTTCAAAGAGAGCACAAACCTAAGCCCTTTCTCGTTGGTAGCCGTTAAGCCCTCGTCGGTGTGCCTGTTGGCAATCCACACGAAAGGATCGGTCCTTTCGGCCTCCTTGGCAGCCTCTATCAGTCTATCTGCTTGGGCTTGAGTCAGCAAGTTTCGTCCTTTCACTGGGGGTGTCTTCTCGGGTTCCCTCCTCCCCCCACATCTCCGCCAGCTTCGCCCACATCTTCTTCTCCATCCGCACGATCAGCTCCCGATTCGCCTCCGCCAACTTGCGCTCCGTCTCCAACTCGGCGACGATCCGGCGCTGGGTGGCGAGGGGCGGCTGTGTTCCGGCATGTCCTTGATGGTTTTCATTTCTTACTATTGCCGTCCGGAGATTCTGCATCCGGTTTTGGCTTCTCTGATCGAATCCAATAGTCGCAAATCTTGGCGATGTCGGGTTCCTTCCGTTGTCCAATCTTCTTGCCCCAATGTTTTCCGAATTCAGGATCACCGCTATTCGGAACTCGGTCTTTTTTCTGCAATCGGTGAGACCTCAAGTCGAACCGGCATCTTCGACGCTTGGCCGATGGCGATGACCTGGCCACGGGGTAGGGACGGCAGAACACTGGTCAACATCTGCATCGAATCCGGCAGCAAGGCGAGGACATGGTTCTTATCAACAGTATTGGCAAGCCGCATGCAAAGGAAGGTATTGCACTGGCTCAAAAGCGTTTCACTTAATTCACTGGGACGCTGACTGACAACCAGCGTACCGATTCCGAATTTCCGGCCTTCCTTTGCGATACGCTCCACGCTGTCTCGTGCCTCTCCGTAGGCGCCTCGACCACTCCGCGAAATATAGTTGTGCGCCTCCTCATATACAGCCAGTGTCGGGGTCGTTGCACCCCGTTCAGCGAGGAAATGGACCTGAAATAGCATGCGCGAAATGGTCGCCACCACCGTGCCAACCGTTTCCGAGGGCAGGTAGCTGAGGTCAAACACAGTAATCGGTGTTGATTTGTCACCGAGGAAAGCCGTCATCTTGCGTACAATGTCGGGAAGTTCATCCTTACTCTTTTCCTTGAGCGTGTATTTGAACATGAATGCGTAACGCGGATCATTTATGCGAGAGTCAACACGCAACACCAGGCGGTCCAGTTGTCCATTCATAGGACCAGGGGAAATGGATCCTGCCTTCTTTGGTTGGAATTTCATCCTTTTTCCGAACCAGTCCTCTGTTTCACCCACCTCCAACGCCCAGTTATCGGACTTGTCCTGTGTCGCTGCATTTTGGTTGTGGAGGTAATTTTGAAGCCCTGTAATATCGAATGGAACGGGGGCATCTAAATCTACCTTCTCGGCCAGCACCTTGTCAGTTAGCACATCTTTGCAGTAAGTCTGCTTGAGCTTCAGAATGCCCTCTCTGAAGGCCCAACTTTGGTTATGAATATTGAATTGGTTTCCTAAGTCTGCGCACAGTTGAAAGAGGTCATCAAACCCGTGCAACCAAGCAGGTAGTGAAAGCAAGTCAGCACGGATGTGCCGAGCCTCTGCGCCGAAGCAGGTGCTGTACTCGCCATGTAGATCGAAGACAACAATGTTGCCGCCTGGAAAGTCAGACACAAGCTGCTGAATCAGCCGGGCAACGGTATATGACTTCCCGCAACCTGTTGTGCCGACAATAGCCGTATGCTTGCCCAGAAGATGATCAACGTCGAGATAAACCGGCAAGTCCGAATCAACATGGTTGCCAATAGAAACAACGTTCCGGTCTGCGGGCGGGGAAAGCGCAATGCGAAGGTGATCTTCCAGAGCCAGCGTGACAACGTCACCAACTACCGGCAACCGGAACACGCCGACCTCAAAAGCGCCGCCAACAATCGTGCCGACAATCACACCGTCAATGAGTGTCTTGTCGATCTGATTCGTGGGCATCGGAAGAAATGGGAAATGCCCTGCGGGCAGTAGTGGGTTGCTTTGCCCTGCGCCAACAGAGGGCTCGGTGGGTACCCACTTGCTTTTTCTGACAGTTGTGACGAGGACAAGGTACTTATCGTGACCTGCGTCAACGATCAGATAGGTTCCCGGCTGCCCGACTGTGTAGGTTGCGCCTTCGTGGCGCACATGTAAGTCGCTCAACTGTGGGTCAACCTCAACTGTCACCTGCGCTCCGGAGACCGCGAGCACCTGCCCGATATTCTTACTCATTGTGCGCCCTCCGTGGTCTTCGTTGTGCCGGGCATGGCATCCAGTGTCTTGAATTCCGGAACGAACTGCGAGAATTCCATACTAATGACAGGTTGAACTGAGCGGGAGACCCCGAAGAGGGACTTGAGATTGTCGCTCTTCACCTGCGGGTCAACGACAAATAGAAGCGTGTTGTCGCGTTCGACAAATGACCGAATTGCTGAGCGGATGTGCTGATCAGGGAAGCTCGTCCCAATGCAAATCAGTAGTTCAATTTCCTCCAGTGTGCGCCGGAATGCCTCAAACAGATCCATGTACGGCACGGTATATGTCTGAGAGTATTTCGCTGGCGTGGGGAAGATCACGATTCGTTTACTTCGGTCCGGTTGCTTAGCGGACAGCGCGCCGCAACTCGCTAGGTTATCCGACAAGCTCCCGTCAACTCTGCGAACGATTATGGATTGATCAGAATAGTCCGCTTCGCCTTCTCCCGACCCGTCAGCACCAATGGCCTGAGCATAGGTCCAGTCAACGGAACCGTGTAGTTTCCAGTAATAGACGGCGCATCGTTCACCAAACGAAGATACCTCCCGTCTATAGCATCCCATGTTGAACGTCGGCAGTATCGCACTTTCAAATCCGTCCACCAAGACGAGGTCCGGTCGGCGGTCGGCACGAGGCCGTTGTGATAAGCGGACCAACGCAGCTTCAACGCACAGGTCAATATTCGTGGAGAAAACTCGAATGAGTTTGTTTGCCGGTTTCCCAAAGGAAGCCATAGCCAGGAAGAAGTCGGCCAAATAGTCCACGTTGCCGCTGCCATGTTTGGAGTGCTTATGGCTCGACAGGTCGCACATCTCGGCCATGAATCCGATAAGTTCTTCCGAAGCCTGCCTGATTGCCGTTGCAGGAATCTCGGATTTCCCAATAGCAGTTGTCACCGGGGCGAATGCGGTATGTGCAGTCCCCGCAGCGTCGAGGAGTTGAGATAGTCTGGTCAGCAAGTCCTCGATATTCCAATTCGCAAGTATCTTCTGGTCTTCGGGGCACAGCGTCTTCAATAGATCCAGCGTCGGCTTGGTGATTCCGTAATCGGGTTTGTTGTCTCGAATCTGACCGCGAAGGATTTCAGCGATTTCCACCATGGTCGGAATGCCGTAGTCGTAACTTGCCCCGGCGCCGAGGAATACCGCCCATCGCTCTTTAGCCTGTCGTAAGCTGTTGTGCAGGTTCAGTACCGGGGAATCACCCATGACTATCACCCATGACTATCTCCTGTCTTGAGATCAACCGCAGCGCGGGCGATCAGTTCCCCCCCAAATCTCCGCCAGCTTGCCCTGAATCTTCTTCTCCATCCGCACGATCAGCTCCCGATTCGCCTCCGCCAACTTGCGCTCCGTCTCCAACTCGGCGACGATCCGGCGCTGGGTGGCGAGGGGCGGCTGTGTTCCGGCATGTCCTTGATGGTCTTCACGTCAGACTTTCTCCGCACCGCTGAAGGTCTCCTGAATTGCCGAACAGATTTCTTCGCGGGTCAACGTGTGCTCAGGTAGTTTTGCCAACCCGCCGTGATGGGCCATATCTGAAAGCCTGCATAAGCGGAACAGTTGATCCTTCGTGGCGTTGCTGACGAGTCCTTTACCGTGAAGAGTGCCAATGAGGTCGCCTAATCCGCTCTTGTCCTTGATTTCGGCGGCTAGGGTTCGGTAGTACTTGGTTTTCAGAATGATCTCGAAAACCTTGCGGATGTTGCCCTGCATATCTTCGGGTGTGGGTCCGAAGTCCTCGTCCAGATAGCGACTCATGTCGTCACACAGGCGGGCGATCTCCGCTTTGCGATCGTCCTCTACATCAAAAGGTTCGATCCAGCTACCGTTCTTCTTGTCGGACTTAAGTTGAAGCACGCCCTTGTTTTGAATGCCGTCGAAAAGCATCCGAAGAAAGTCCTTCTTGTGGGTGAACACGCAAAGCTGATTCACCAGAGGGGAAAGACCAGCCAGTAATGTGACCGTGCCTAAACGCCGAGTCTCGTCCAGACTGGAAAGCGGATCGTCAAAGATGACGATTTGCTTGTCGAGTTCCGGCGCCTTCTCCAGTGCTGCAATGAAGAAAGCAAAGGCCAACGTACTCTTGTCGCCCTCGCTGAGCGTATTCTTGAAGGACGGCGCATCGTCCTGGCGGGATGTGAGCGGGACTTTCTGTTCCAGAATGAGGAATTCAAAATCGCTGTAGCTTTCGTTTGCCCGCTCATCTGTCTTTCCTGTCAAACCGATGATGGTGAAGTCGGCTCCTAAAGACAAAAGGCGCCTGTTGATGCGTGTCTGGTACGTCTCGAAGATGGTCTTGGTGTAGGCGGCAAGCTCAGCCTCCTTGGCCTTCTTCTGGTTCAGAAGGTTGTCGGCGTCCATCTTGACCGCCTGGTAGTCAGTTGCCCATTTCTTCCATTCTGGCTTAAACCGCGACTGGATCTCCCGTTCCTTCGCCAGCGCAATGCGGATCGAAGGAACGTCCGACTTTGGCAGACTCGCAACGCAGTTCTTCGCTTTCTCTGTGAAAGCCGTGACTGCCGTGTTGTACGATTCGACAGCCATTTTTATCGAGGCGAGCTCAGCGGTGAGAGCGTCGAATTGCGGCAGCTCAGCATCGGCGTTCGGGTCTTTCTGCTTCTTATCCAACTCGGACTGGATCTTAGCCTTCAACTCGGTAAGTTTGGGACGGAGGGTCTCAGCGGTAGCCGAAACAGCGGGCAACGTTTCCACTCCAATAAAGGGTTCCCACTGCCTCAACGTGGCAATGTTGGCGTTATGGACGGAAACCAGCGCTGTGAGGTCGTTGTCGAGATTCCATTTGGCAAGTGCCGAGGCCCGCAGGACGAGATTCTGTTGGTAAGTCCGGAAGGCATCGTTGAAGAATTCCTGGTATGCCTTTAGGAGATCAGCCGCGTTTTTTAGATTCTGTCCGCAGAACGGGCAATCCGCCTGCACATGATCGAGCCCTTGCCGTATGAACTCCTTCGCTTGCGCTTTGTTTTTGATGTTCTGGTCAATGTGAGTAAGAACGCGCTTCTCGGCAGTCGCATGTGCGGCGGCGAGCTTTTTTGCGACGAGTGCCCTCAACTCGTTCAGGTAATTAAGTGGGGTCGACATCTCCTCCTCGTCCTGGATGACATCCGACGAGTCTTGCCCTGGTTGAGTCGGATCGAAGTCCGGTGCCGTTAATGTGTTTGGATAGCTGAGTTGCCGGATTCGGGTCTCGGATTCCTTTGACTTAATGTCTTGTTCAAGCTTCTGGATTCGCGTGATAACCGCGATTTCTTCAGCGGTAGAAATTGTCATGAAAGCGTCGAGTTTGTGATGTGTGAAGCGAGCGTCTGTAAACTGCTTGGCAAGGACTTCGAATTGCTGTCTCCGTTCCTTCTCACGGTTCTTTAGGTTAGCGAGTTGTTCAGCCAGCTTGATCCCCTCAGCGCCGATGATGATCTTGTGAATGTTCTTTTTGTGTTCATGTTCGATCTTTTGGGCAAGGATGTTCGCATGGATGAAGGGGGTGTCGAAAATCCGAATGTTGGGAAACGGCCTATCCCATCTCGTGTCGTTGAAAACATGGTTTGCCCCGTCAATAATGATGACGGCTTCGGGCGCGGCGACTTTGCCCAAGGTCTTGCGACTTTGGACCAATTTCGAGTTATTGTCGCGCAGAGATCGGAGGACATTGACAAGGGTTGACTTGCCATAGGCGTTGGGAGCAAAAAGGAAGGTATTTTTATGCCAATCTAACCCCTCGCCTTTTGCGGTAAAGCCATAGAACTTGCCGACGTTCTTGAGGAGCTTGACCTTGGTGATCATTCCGCTCCCCAAATCTCGGCCAGCTTCACCTGAATCTTCTTCTCCACCCGCGCGATCAAGTCCCGGTTCGCCTCCACCAACCTCCGCTCCGCCTCCAACTCCGCCACGATCTGGCGCTGGATGTCGAGGGGCGGGAGGGGGATTGGAACGGTCTCGACTATTGACTGGTTGATCTTCGGCATACTCCCGGCTGAACCCGATGCATTCCTCTTAAGAAAAGCCCTCGCATCGGGAGATTGAAGTACGACAATCAAATACTCACTCAATACGATGGACTCGTTTGCCCGAATTCTGATCATCAAGTCCGGATAGACATAATCTCCGTCATCAACATTAAACAACGCGGCAGTTCCAACTAATTCGGCGGTGTTTCCACGCTGAAGGAAGATGTCGCCCTTACGGCATCGCACTGGAGAGTCCCGACTGATTCTCTCATCCAAGTATTTGAATTGCGCGATGTCCAATCGACCGCTGGTTGTGGCACTCAACGACAAGACCTTCACTTTCGTAGGGAAATCAACAGGCTTCCCAGAGTAACCGTTCTTCGGTTTCTCCGTAATGATGTCTCCGAGACGCCGAACAGACCACGCCGGATCAATCCGGATGGTGGGTTTGTAGTTGGCGATGACCTGGCGGGCGCCTTCGATGACCTTCCGGTAGCCCTCCAACTCCGCCACGATCCGCTCCTGCTCCGCCAGCGGCGGGAGGGGGACTTCTATTACGACTAAGTCTTTCGCATAGACGTGCGGTTGCGCCATACCTTTCTGGATGCCGTAAATTGCTTTTTGTTTTCCTTTGAGAATTTCAGAAACAAAGCGAGTTTTCGCTTTCTGTTCATCGAGCGAAATAATCGTTGTGCAATCGGTAGCGAAGATGGGGACTTCGAAATAGTTTACGAACCCAGCATACGCGCCAGACGCGCTCACTGTGATAACTGGTGGTTGGCGGTTCGCCTCTGCGTGGTAGCAAGAAGGCACTTGTCCGCCAGCAATCACGGGAACATTTCCAGGCTTTGCTTGGGCTCTTGTAAAACTAGCTCCCTTTTCCAGTTTGCACACCTTCCCTAACTTCACCATCGGCCACTTGCCGTTGGGGAGGGTAGCAACGGGGCGATAGCGGTCGCCGGAGAGGTTGCAGTCGGGCGATTCGAGGAGGCGCTTGCGACTCACGGCATGCGCCATTTTATTTTCTCCCGTTTGTCGCCCCTTCTTGTGGCTATCCATAATCCTCAGCGCGCCCATCAAATCGCTTCCCTCGATCGGCCTTCTCTGTGCGCCGAGGTTGAATCCGTCGTTCTCCACCTTCACAAACAGCACCTCATCCGTCCGCTTTGCGAGGTTGCGGTCGAGGAAGAGGATGCTGGTTTTCACGCCGCTATATGGATTAAACACGCCAGCCGGAAGGCTGACTACGGCCCAGAGGTAATTCTCAACGAGCATTCGGCGCAGGTTCTTGTAGGCGTTCTGGCTCTGGAAGATGATCCCCTCTGGAACGATGACGCCCGCGCGTCCGCCTGAGTTGAGGTGCTCGGCAATGTAGTCCACGAACAGCACTTCGCTTCGCTTGGCTTTGATGGAAAACCGGTTGTGCGGGCGGATGCCGCCTGTCGGGGTCATGAACGGCGGATTGGCCATGATCACGTCACACCGCTCGTCCCATCGCTCTTCGCTGGTCAGTGTGTCGTACTCGTGAAGGGTCGGATTCGGGAAGCCGTGCAGGTATAGGTTGACGCGCGAAAGGCGCACCATGTCGGGCGCAATGTCATAGCCCCGAAAATTGGTCATCAGCCGCGCCCGCTCGTCCGGGGTGAGGTTCTCGTTGTTCCGTACAATGTGCTTGAACGCCGAGATGAGAAAGCCTGCCGTGCCGCAGGCCGGATCAAGGACGGTGTCATTCTTCTGCGGATCTACAACGGCAACGATAAAGTCGATAATATGGCGCGGGGTGCGGAACTGCCCGGCGTCGCCTTGGGTGCCAAGAACGGAGAGCAGGTATTCGTAGGCATCGCCGAGGCGTTCGCTGTGATCGTAGGTGAACCCGGCGATCTCTTTCAGGAACAGGTTGAGCGTTTCAGGGTCGCGGTATGGCAGGAACACGCCCCTGAAAATGTCCCGAAAGAGTTGAGGAATATTCTTATTCTCGTTCATCTTCTCGATGCCTTCGGCATAGAGACCCAGGCGCTCGTGACCACCGAGGCGCTTGTCGAGCAGATTGGCCCACCGGTATTTCTTGAACTCGCCGATGAAGAACGTCGCCTTGCCGCCCAGTTCTTCGGACTGGCGGTCCATGTCGTCCATGAATTTGTAGATCAGGGCAATCGTAATCTGCTCCACCTGCGATTTCGGATCGGGCACCTTACCGACCAGGATGTCGCGCGCGGAGTCGATTCTTGCTTTGGTGTCAGTATCTAACATCACGTTTTCCTAGGCCGCAAAAGCGTTCAATGAAACATAATCCTTCACGTATTCCGGGATCACGTCCCGCCACTGGTCGAGGGCGCGCACGTCCGCCAGCGACACCTTGGGGTTGTCCGCCAGCTTGGGGAATTCGCGGGAATCCACAATAGCCCGGACGCCTCCGTCGGTGACATACGCTTTGAAGAATTGCCGGATAACCGGCATGTGCATGGCGTCAGGTTTATAGATCGAGACGAACTTCGCCAACTCTTCTTCGAGCAGTTCGTCCTTGGTCTTGAACCGATCAATCTCACCGAACACCTTGGCGAGGATTTCGCGCAATGTGACGCGGCGGTCGAGTTGGACGGCCTTGCGGAGTTTGTCAAGATTGAAGAAGTCCTCCGGCTTGTTGAACAGCGCCGTCACCACGACCTCTTCTGCGCCCTTGATGTCGCCGCGCTCGTACCGCTCGCGGACTTCGAGCGCGGCCTTGACCTTGTCCTCAAACTTCTCGAAGAATTTGCGGTCAATCTTCATGCCGTGGAGGGGGACAGGAATTTCAACATACTCGGCCAGCGGGTCCGGGTTCACGTTTGTGAAAGCTGGCGAGACTAGCGGGGGTGGTGGTGGTTCCGGCCCCAACCCGGTCGGACGCAACGGTGGCAACTTAATGACCTCATCGTAGTTGAATTTCTCCTCGAAATATTCGCAGTTGGCGAAGAAATCGAACAGCTTGAATCGTTCTTTCTGTTTCGTGTGTTCCTCAGTACGCCCACCCTCCTTCTCCACGTAGCGAAACGTATATGTGCGCGTGCCGCGCCCTTTGATTTGGATAAAGTCGGTCGGCGAGAAGATCGGGCGGAGCAGGACGATGTTCAAGATGTCTTCACAGTCGTAGCCGGTCGTCATCATCCCGACCGTGACACAGACGCGGGTCTTTGAACTGATGTGACCGTCCAGAAAGCTGGTGTGTCCATTGAGGTTGTTATTGGCGAAACTGATCGCCATTTGCTGAGCTTCGTCTATCCGCGACGTGACCTGGACGGCGAAGTCCGAGTTGTATTTACCGGGAAACATCGCGTGGGCCAGTTCGTTCAGCTTTTGAGTGATGCGGGTGGCGTGGTCCTGCCGGATGCAGAAGACGATGCTCTTGCCGATCTCGCCGCTGAGCGGATCGCGGAGGGCGTTCTTGAGAAAGGTGTCACAGAATACGCGGTTGGTTTCGTCGGAGAAAAACCTCTTCTCGAAGTCCCGCCCGAAGAACGTCTGCTCGACCAATTCGCCGTCTTCGTTCTCCGACATCACGGAGTAGCCTTCTTCGGCGAGCAGTTCCGTGGTGATCTCGGTCCGCGCGTCCACGACGACCGGGTTCAGCAGGTAATCCTCGCGTACGCCGTCAATCAGACTGTAGCGGAAGGTCGGCGTTCCGCTCTCACAACCAAAGGTCTTGTAGGTGTCCATCAATTGGCGGCGTTCCCACTCGCGCGGATCGCGCTGGTTGATCCTCGCTGGGTCAATCTTCTTGAGGTAGTCCTTCGGCGTCGCGGTCAGGCCGAGTTTGTAGCCAATGAAATATTCGAACACCGCACGACTGTTGCCGCTGATGGAGCGGTGCGCTTCGTCCGAGATCAGCAGGTCAAAGTCTGTCGGCGAAAACAGCCGCCGATACTTGTTGTTGAACTGAAGGCTTTGAACGGTGGATACCACGATGTCGGCCTTGCGCCAGTCGTCACGATTCTCCTTGTAGATGACGGTGCGGTAGTCGTTCTTGAGGAACTGAACAAATCGCTTCTTCGCCTGATCCTCCAGTTCGATGCGGTCCACTAGAAACAGCGCGCGCTTGGCGTTACCGGTGCGCATGAACAGCTTGATGACGGCGGCAGCGATCAATGTCTTACCCGTACCTGTAGCCATCTCAAACAGAAAGCGCGTCTGGCCCTTTCGCGCGGCGGCTTGGAGGGCCGCAATCGCCCGAAGTTGGTACAGGCGAAGGAACTTCAGTTCCGCGTCTTTGATGAAGGCATCACGTTGCGCGGCATCGTTCCACCGAGGATCATTCCGGTAGTTGGGATTCTGAGTGACCGCGACGTAATCGGCTTCAATCTTCTCGGTGGCGATGACGTCAGGGTTTGGTGTGAATGCGTGAAAATGGCCGAGTGACTCGGGCGTCGGGAACTCGGTAATGATGGTTGGGTTGCCGTGCTCCAGGTCCCAGAAGTAATGTAGGTTGCCGTTCGAGAGGATGACGAAGCGAACATTCTGCGAGCGGGCGTACTGACGGGCTTTTTCCTTGCCGACGAGCGGATCGAGATTTTCGCGCTTGGCCTCCAAGACGGCAATCGGGAAACCGCGTCCGTCCAACAGCAGGTAGTCAACAAAGCCGTCGCCGGTCTTCTCGAAATCGTCGCCGAGAGCGTCAAGGGTCTTTTTCTTGAGTTTGACGTGCGCTTCGAGCGCGATATTGGCTGGGCCGGTCTCGTCGTCAAAGAAGCGCCAGCCCGACCGTCGGAGGAGGTCGTTGATCAGAATCCGCGCCTTGGCTTCCTTAGACATTCGTGGTTATCTCGTCTCAGCCCAACCATTGATGTTAGTCAGCATATTTCTACCTCTATTCGTCAATCGATTGCGGCAATTGTCTCTTGTTTTCAAAAGCTCGTCAACTGTGTCCGAAACGCGGTACTGAGCGCCAGGAGCCTTAGCACTTCACGGGGAAATGTTATAGCGCTTGATCTTGCTGTTGAGGGTTTTCAGGTCGATGCCGAGCAGTCGGGCGGCCTGCATCTTTTTGCCTCCGGTGTGATCGAGTATACGGATAAGGTGCAGCCGCTCCATTTCCGCGAGTGAGACGGGACCGACCGACGAGCCTCCCGGGAACCGGGTGTTGGGCGGCAGATCCTCAAGGCCGACGGCATCGCCCGAGGTGAGGATCTGAAGGCGCTCGATCGTATTTGCAAGTTCTCGCACATTGCCCGGCCACGGGTAATCCACCAGCGATTGCATGGCTTCCCGAGAGATGGTCTTGGCCTGTTGACCGGTGACCCGGCATTGCTGCAAGAAGTGCTCAATAAGGAGCGGGATGTCCTCCTTCCGCTCACGCAGAGACGGCAGCGTCACACTGACGACGTTCAGGCGATAATAGAGATCCTCGCGGAATCCACCTGTCCGCACCTCGTGAGCCAGGTCCTTGTTGGTCGCGGCGATGATGCGCACGTCCACCCGGTGCACGCGGGTACCCCCGACCCGTCGTAACTCCTTGGTATCGAGTACTTGAAGGAGCTTCGCCTGCATGGCCGGACTCATCTCCCCGACCTCATCCAGCAACAGGGTCCCGCCCGCCGCCACCTCAAAGAGCCCCATCTTGACGCTGGTTGCGCCGGTAAACGCCCCCTTTTCATGCCCGAACAGCTCGCTCTCCAGCAACGGGTCCTGAAACCCGCTGCAGTTGATGATCAGGAACGGCCCGTTGGCTCGAGGGCTCGCCATATGAATGGCCTTGGCCACCAGGCTCTTACCGGTCCCGCTCTCTCCCTGGATAAGGATACTCGCCTCGCTCGGCGCGATCCGCCGTATGGTGGCCAACAGGAAGGCCATGGCCGGGCTCTGACCGATCATGATGGGCGCAGGCTCGCGCTGGGCGACCATGCGGCGCAGGGCCGTATTCTCGGTACGCAGGCGCTTTCGCTCCGCGGCCCGCCACAGCACCTCTTCCAATTCGGCGAGCTTAAAAGGCTTGGTCAGGTAGTCGTAGGCGCCCAGCTTCATCGCCTGAATGGCGCTGTCCACATCGGGGTGGCCGGTCAGGATGACCACCTCCGCCGAAGTGCCGGAATCGCGAATGTGGCGGAGCGCCTCCATCCCCCCGATCCCCGGCATCTTGAGGTCGAGGAGGATGACATCGAACTCCTGCGTTCGCAACTGCTCCAGGGCCTCTTCGCCGCTTCCGGCGCAGGTGACCTGGTAGCCCGCCCGCGGCAGCTCCATTTCCATGAGCAGCCGGATGGGTCGCTCGTCATCAACAATCAGCGCACGAGTCACGCCGCTCCGTTCACTCGCGTGAACCATCTTCACCCCCAGTCCTCCGAGGATCGGGTCGCTTGCTATCCATCTCGGTGCGGTCGGCGAGCGGCAGGCTGACGATGATGACCGTGCCCGTGCCGACCCCCTTGCTGCGCACCTCAATGCTGCCTTTGTGCTGTTCGACGATGCTCTGGCTGATGGCAAGACCGAGGCCCGTCCCCTTGCCCACCTCTTTCGTGGTAAAGAAAGGATCAAAGACCTTCGAAAGGTTCTCCGGCGAGATCCCGCTGCCCGTATCGGCCACACACACATCGAGCCATATCTGTTCACAAGCCGGTTCGACGACCTCCCGACGGTGACGCGCGTCGATGTGAATCTCCCCGCCGCTCTCGATCGCATCGAGCGCATTGGTCAGAAGGTTGAGGAAGACCTGCTGAAGCATCTGCGCGTCGGCCCGGACCATACGCCCATCAGGAAACGGGTCTACGACGATCCGCTGATTTTCGAGGCTGGCTTGCCGCTCGACAAACGACACCGCGTGCAATACGACGTCATACAGATCCACGAAGCTGAAGGCGGGCTCGCGCTGCCGCGCGAAGTCGAGCAGGCGGCGGACAATCGCCGCCGCGCGGGCGACCTCGTCTTGGATCATCGCGACATACTGCCCCCACTCTGCGAGGACGGTAGGGTCGCCGATCTCCACGGTCTCGACGCGCCGTTGAAGGGCCTCGGCAAACCCCGCCACCGAGGAGAGGGGGTTATTCAATTCATGGGCCAGGCCGGCAGCCAATCGACCAAGCGACGCGAGCTTTTCCTGCCGCACCAGCAACTGCTGCGACTGTTTCAACTCGTCGTATGAGCGGCGCAACTCCGCATACAAACTGGCGTTCTCAAGCGCGATGGCGGCCTGCGTGGCCAAGGTGATGGCCATGGTTTCATCCTCTTCACTGAACTCGCCGGCGCCCTGCTTCTCCGTGACGTAGAGGTTGCCAAGGACTTTTCCTTTCGATACGACGGGCACACCCAGGAAGGAGTGCATGGCAGGATGGTGGGGTGGGAACCCATGCGCGCGCGGGTCCGCCGTCAGGTTCTTCAGACGCAGGGGCCTCCCCTCGCGCACCAGGACGCCCAGGATCCCCTTTCCGACCGGCGGAGGACCGATGGCCTGCCTGGCGCTCTCGTCAATGCCCGCCGTGATGAACCGGCTGAGGCCGCCCTTTCCGTCTAAGACGCCGAGGGCGGCGTATTTGGCGCTCATCAACTTGCAGGCCATGTTGACGATGCGCTGCAATACCTCTTCAAGGGAAAGCTTCGCGCTGAGAATCATGCCTGCCCGTACAAGCATCCGAAGCTGGTTCATCTCCCGTTTGCTCGTCCGCTCCCGTTCCTCCACAAACGCGAGCGTGATCAGGGTCTGGAGACGGTGGGCTACGGGGGCGTAGAGATCAAGCAGCCCGGCCAGCCGGTCCACGTTCTCCCGATACCTTCTGAAGAGCGAGTGCCTGCATACCTCGTGCAATATCGCCAGGCGATCGATGATCTGCTCCGGGGTCTGTCCTCCAAGCACCCCCTGTCGCGCCCTGAGATGGACGTAGGTCACGGCCGCATTATACTTCCCGCTCTCTAAGCACTCCCGAAAGATGGTCAAGAGAACGCCGGATTCGGCGTCAATCTCATCAAGGGCGAGGCCATCCAGCAGACCTTGTGTTCTCATCCGACGCACCCACTCTCGCCGGAGCCGTTCGCCATGCGCCGAAAAGTATCTCAGGAGCTCTTCACGCAGTTCAGCGTGCTTCCCAATCATCGTTACCCTGTCTCTCCGGTGTACTCTGTCCTGTACCATGACGTTGCTCTCCGCCGGCTCCATCCGATGGGGAGAAATAACGTCACCGTCTGTGATGACGAACGTCGGGTTGACACACCCGCCAAAGACCTTTATGCTTCGTGCCTCGATGCGCGCTGTCGCGGGGGGAGGCGTGAAACTTTTCGAGCAAGTCCTTCGCACACAGGTAGTCTATGCGGGGGCATATCTTTCAACCGAACGCCGGACGGTTGTCCTGCCGGATGGACGGCAGGCAATCCGTGATATCGTTCGTCCTCCGGACGCCGTGGCGATCGTACCGATCGATGACGATGGTCGAATCTACCTGGTCCGGCAGTATCGGCCGGCTATCCGGCGCGCTATCTATGAAATCCCGGCCGGCATTATCGATCCCGGCGAGCGCCCGACGACAACCGCCCGGCGGGAGTGTGAGGAGGAGATCGGGCTTCGCCCGCGCCGGCTGCTCAAGCTGTGCACCTTCTATTCCGCGGTTGGGTTCTCCACAGGGTCTATCCGACTGTTTCTCGCTCAAGGACTTGTGACCGGCCGGAATCGACACCACGATGCCACCGAGTTCCTGCAGGTCCATGCGGTACCGTTTGAGCAGGCCTACCGCTGGGTGTTGTCGAACACCATTGTGGATGCCAAGAGCATTGTTGGCATTCTCTGGGCGAAGCAACGACTTGACCTCCCATCGCTCCGTGATCGCCGACGGCCGGCTGCACGCCGGTGTTAACCGAACGCAATACCGCTCGGTTCGTCACTTGCCAAGAAAGTTCCCCTCACCCTCGCCCTCTCCCCCAAATGGGGGCGAGGGGTTAATGATAAAGGACTCCTCTCCCCGTTGGGGAGAGGATGAAGGAGAGGGGGATCGGGCTTGTATGCCCATAGGTGTCATACTAGCACATGAGGTATCGCGCCCAAGAAACTCCAGAATCGCCCGGTTGGTCTGGTCGGGTGTCTCCCACATTGGTATGTGCCGCTGTCTTTGATCACAACCAGCCTGGAATCCCTGATTGAGGCGTGGAGCTGCTGCCCGACCTCCACAGGGAACAGCTCGTCCCGTTCGCCCCAGATGATCAGCGTTGGCTTGCGCAAGGTCGCCAGCGCGTCGGCATACCGAGCAACCTCATCAGCGTAGCGAATCGTAGAGGCCATGACCCTGGCGGTTCCTGCCAGACGGCTGATCCGGTATTGCCGCTCCACCACCACGTCGGTAATCAGCCGACCGTTAGAGACGACCTGCATGAGCGCCATCCGTACCGTCCGACGAGTCTGTAATGCGATGGCCAGGTAAGGCAATAGGGGGACGTGCCGAATCGCGAGGAGACAACGCAAGAAACGATTTCGAACCGCGTGAACCACCTGTGGAGGGATGCCATCAATCAGGATAAGCTTGTCAACTCGCTCGGGATGAGTGAGGGCGAACGCCCAGGCGATCCCTGCACCCATTGAGTTGCCGATCAGGCTGGCACTTCTCACGCCGAGTTGGTCCATAAACTGCCTGATCGAATCAATGAAAAGCGACGGCGTGTAGTCAACCTTTGGCCGATCTGAATAGCCGTACCCGATGAGATCGGGGATGTAGAGGCAATGACGCTTTGACAGCGCCGGCACCTGCCTTTCCCACATCCAGATCTCCCCTCCAAAGCCGTGAAGCAACAGAAGCGGGGGACCCTCTCCGGTCATCGCATAAAGGATCGTCCCCTCATCGATCCCCACGAACCGTGGTTCGAGGGTCTGGTTCCAGTCAAAGACAGTTGGACGCCCGATCGGCCGAGTGCCGCCCATCGCTATAGCATTCAGATCCATAGACACCTCAGCCACAACGGCTCCACGGACATACCGTGCTATCGAATCGCTGACATGGTTGGCTCTATACCGGTGAACGCATAAAGAAACGTTGCAAGGATTACGGAAATCTATTATCATCTACCCGTTTGATTGTCCACCTTCTCCTTTTTGTGGACATCTGCCGGACGACACCCCTGTTTATGCGATTGATACTGTTCAGGTTGATTATCCTTGGGATGCTGGTCGCGTCGCAGCTCTATCTCTTCGTGCGAGGAGATCGGGCGCTGAGACAATTCCGATGGGGCAGGCGGCATACAACGCTGCTTCGTCTCGTCCTGACCGGCTTCCTGGTATCAACATCGATCATCTATCTCGCCTTCGTCTCTCGATGGGCGCCCCTGGATCATCCGTCTTCCGTGATCCTGTATGCACTGATTTATCCGACCGCAATCTGGACCTTCGGGTCGTTGTTCTCTTCGCTGTTGTTGCTCCTGGCCGGTCTGGGCGGCCGTTGTGTCGCATGGCTCCGCTCGACGGTTATCGAACGGGTGGAAGTATCTGCGCCGCCGCGTGATCCCTCGCGCAGGATTTTCATGCAAACCTCGCTGGGCGCACTGGCTGCGGCACCCATCTTGATTTCTGGCTATGGCGCATCCTATGCCAGTACCGGATGGGAGATTGAGGAGGTGCATCTCTCGCTCAATCCGATCCGTCCTTTCGACGTCCCGCTGAAGGTGGTCCAGGTGTCCGACATCCACTCCGGTCTCTTTATGACGCCCGCCCGGATGCGCCACTGCGTCGAGGCGATCCGGCGGCTCGAGCCAGACCTCTTCGTACTGACAGGGGATTTCATTTCTAACTCGGTGGCCGACCTTCCCCCTTGTATTCAGGAAATGGCGCGAGTCGAGAGTCGGTACGGGAGTTACGCCGTCCTGGGAAATCATGACCATTGGTACGGCGAGCCCGCAAAGATCATCGCCGCCTTCGAAGGTGAGGGCATCGCCGTTCTGCACAATGCCCATCGGGTCGTGGAGACCGATCGCGGTGCTATTGCTATTGCAGGTATTGAAGATCTACGCGTTGGCCGACCGGATCTTCATCAAGCGCTGGATAATCTCAACCCGACGCTTCCAACTATATTGCTGTCCCATCGTCCCGAGATCTTTCCGCAGGCTGCCGCTCGCAATATCGCCCTCACCCTGTCCGGACATTATCATGGGGGACAGGTCAAGGTGAGCGCGCTCGGGCTGAGCGTCAGCCTCGCCCATCTGCTGAGTTCATACCCCGAGGGTCTGTACCGTCTCAGGAATTCCCACCTGTATGTTAATCGCGGTCTCGGGACCACGGGGACCCCTATCCGAGTCAACGCCAGTCCGGAGATCACACTTTTCCATCTCACGTAGAGGCGCAGAATCACGCGGACGGCTGAATAGCTGCTGCGATCGTTCGGTCCAGGGAGGAGGGTGCGGCGCAGGCTGAAATGTCAGGGCCACTTCCGAGGCGCCGCCTCATTTGGCAAAGATCATTTTGAGCGAGATCAGGAAGAGCGCGGCACCAAACAGCTTCTCCAGCACCGAGTTGGATGCGCCGACCGCCAGCTTCGCGCCCAGCAACCCGCCGGCGAAGAAGCCGATACCAATTAGGCCGGCTACTCTCAGATCGACATACCCTTTGCTGTAGTAGGTCCAGGCTGCCAACAAGCCGATAGGCGGCACCAAGAGGGCCAACGTTGTCCCTTGGGCCTGATGTTGCGATAACCCGAACACAAACACCAGTACGGGGATGATGATGACGCCCCCGCCGATTCCGATCAGCCCACTGAAGATTCCCGCTACCACACCTAAGAGCACATACAGCAATATCTCTGCCATAGGCATCATCTCCGGATGAGTAAACGCTGCACACGCACGAGCCGGCCGGCCCTTCGCTCAGCGTCTTAGCCTGTAACAGATCGACCGTGATCCGCACTCTCGCCGTGTCGTAGTTAGAGATTGGCAGTCTCGATCTTGACTTTGGCCCGTGCTCGCACTTGACGAATCCAATCGGCGAACACCTGCTCTTGCTTTCTCTGCAAAAGCCCGCGGCCGAACTGAGCCTTCGCGCCTTCGAAGTCCGTAGGGCTCGGGTCTTTTCGATCGATGACTCGAAGGAGGTAGCGCGCCTTTTCGCCCTGGATAACCGAGCTGATGGCGCCTCGCTCCGTAGCTAAGGCGGCCTCCTTAAACCTCTCCTGGTCCGGTATCTGCGGGAGGTTGCGATCCCATGAGAAAATTTCACTAACGGCCGGTTTCAGCCCGGACGCCTTCACGATCTCCTCCCAAGGCTTCTTGCCGTTGACCAATTCGGCGACCTTCTGAACGGCGGCCTGTTGGGCCTGAGGATCCGCGAACAGGAGATACTCAACCTTGACGGATGCTCGGTTAAAGCGAAATGCCTCCCATGTCTCAACCGGGAGCAGATGAATTCCGCCCTTGACCCACGCCTCAACCTTGCGAAGCAACAGATCCTCGCGCAGGCTGTCCTCGAACTTCTCAGGGGTCAGGCCCGCCGATTGAAGGGTCTGGAGATACCTGCCTCGGCTGAAGCCCGTCCCATCGCTGAAAGCCGGCATAGCGGTGATCTCTGCGACCAGTTCATCCGGACTGATCACAATACCCAATCGCCTCGCCTCTTGGAGCAGCAGGCGGCGTCCGATCAGTCCCTCCACGACCTGCCCTTTCAGGTTCAGTTGATCGAGGATCTTTTCACTAAACCGCTCTCCCAATCGCTCCTGATATAGCTTATACTGACGCTGGTAAGCCTGCTGATACTCCGTGTATGGGATGTTCTCGCCTTCCACGGCGGCAATGGGGTCCACCCCCCCAGGGCCCGATGTGGAACGGAATCCCCAGACGAGGAAAGTCGTTCCAATAAAGGCAAAGATCACCAGCCATAATGTCACACTTAACGCCTTCGTATATCCGCGTATTCGCTTCAGCACATTGTCCTCCATCGAATTTCCGATACCACGATGTTCATAGAACAGTTTTACTAATGTTATCGCATCATTATAGGCGGCGCAACCTGATTTATGCGTTGGGCCGGTGTACGCTCCAGATACTGCTTGTATTCCGCAGGGTTCTGTGTTACAAAAAAATTTCATCGGCGTATGGGCCCCTATGCTGGGGAGCCGTATGTCGATGTGAGGAGTGATCAATGATCTTCGATTGGTTTTTCGGCATGTTTTCTAATGATCTGGCCATCGACCTCGGCACTGCCAACACGGTCATCTACGTGAAAGGCAAGGGGATTGTGCTCAGCGAGCCGTCGGTGGTCGCGGTGAAGAAAGGGACCAACATGGTCCTGCAGGTGGGACGCGACGCCAAGGAGATGCTTGGTCGAACCCCGGGGAGCATTGTCGCGATCCGCCCGTTGAAAGACGGTGTCATTGCCGACTTCGATATTACCGAGTCGATGATCAAGCATTTCATCATAAAGATCCATAACCGAAAAACCCTCGTTCGGCCTCGAATCGTTGTTGGCGTCCCCTCCGGCATCACCCAGGTCGAAAGGCGGGCCATTCGCGATGCTGCAGAGCAGGCCGGAGCGCGCGAGGTATACCTGATGGAAGAGCCGATGGCCGCGGCGATCGGGGCCGGACTCCCGGTCCAGGACCCCGTCGGCAGCATGATCATCGACATCGGGGGCGGCACAACCGAGGTGGCTGTCATTTCGCTGGCCGGGATCGTGTACGCTCAGTCGGTCAGGGTTGCCGGGGACGAGATGGATGAGGCGATTGTCCAGTATCTGAAGCGGAAGTATAACCTGCTGGTGGGAGAACGGACCGCGGAGAGCGTGAAGATCCAGATCGGCTCGGCATTTCCGTTCGACGAACCGCATAAGCTTGAGATCAAAGGGCGCGACCTGATCGGCGGTATCCCGAAGACGATTACCGTCAGTGACAGCGATATCCGAGAGGCCCTCCATGATCCGATCCATGCCATTGTGGACGCCGTCCGAACAGCCCTGGAGCGGACACCGCCGGAGCTGTCTGCAGACATTGCGGATAAGGGGATCGTGATGGCGGGCGGCGGAGCCCTGTTGCATGGCCTTGATCTGCTGATTTCTCACGAGACTCACCTCAAGGTACGCGTGGCCGAAGATCCGCTCTCGTGCGTCGTGCTGGGAACGGGGAGGGCGCTTGACGAGCTGGATCTCCTGAAGCGGGTGTGCCTCGAGGCGTAAATGCGGTCTTCCGGGAGGCCCGCCAACTGCGTCGTCTAGGCGGCGCAGATCTCGCTTTTCCCCGTAGTCTCACGGGCAGTACACACAGGTATGACTCGACTGCTGCTTCGATATCGACGGACACTGGTCCTTTCGACCGCCCTTCTCTTGGCCTTTGTGCTGATGACGTTACAAGTTCGCGGCGACAGCTCCGTCGCCCTCATCACGAAGCGGATCCTCCTTGCCTCCATTTCCCCATTCCTACAGCTTGCAACATGGAGCTTCGACATCACCGCCACGGTCTGGAATGAGTACGTCGACCTTCGCCGGGTTCGCCGCGACAATCAGCTTCTGAAGGAGGATGTTCGGCAGCTCCGGACTGAGGTGGACGAACTGCGCGAGACCGCTTTGGAACATTCTCGCTTAAGCCGTCTCCTTCAATTGGGCAACCGAGTGGATACAGAGACGGTCGTCGCCAAGGTGATCGGTAAAGATACGACCAACTGGTTCAGGTCGATCCTGATTGACATGGGAGCGAACCGCGATATCCGACGCCACATGGCGGTCATCACCAGTGAAGGACTGGTGGGCCGGGTGGTGGACGTCACTACGTCGGCGGCTCGCGTGCAGCTCATTACCGATCCGGAAAGCGCGGCCGGCGTGCTCATCCAGCGAAGCCGCGCCATCGGGGTCGCTGCGGGGAGTCAAGGCGGCGCCATCCAGATCAAGTATCTGCCTTTAATGGCCGATGTGGCTGTCGGCGACCGGATCATCACCTCTGGCATGGGCGGAATCTTTCCGAAAGGTATCCCGGTTGGGACGGTCGTGCGTTCGAGCCGACCGACAAACGGAACCCTTTTCCAATTGATTGAGGCACAGCCTTATGTCGACCTCTCGCGGCTGGAAGAGGTCATGGTCCTGAAACGAGCGCCTTCGAGCGGCCTGTCGTGGGCCGGCCAAGAGTCCCCGCCATGATGAAGTTCCTGCTCGCGCTTTTCTGCGTCTGCCTTCTCCAGGCCGCTGTCGCCCCTCGCCTGGCCATCGGCGGTGTTCAGCCGGACCTGTTTCTGATCCTCCTCTTCGGACTGGGCCTCTCGGTAGGACCGGAGCTGGCCGCCGTCGCCGGCTTCCTCATCGGACTCTATCAGGACTCGTTGTCGGGCGCTCCCCTCGGCCTCAACGCATTCACCTTAAGCCTGATCGGCTTCCTGGTGAGCGGATTGAGTCAGCAGGTCAAGACGACCCAGCCGGCCTGGCGATTTGCCCTGCTCTGCGTGGCCGGCCTGCTATCCGGGCTCATCACCCTGTTGCTCCTTCGTTTTTTCCACGCACCCCGCCCCCTGGCATCCGCCCTCCTGTGGACCGCGCTGCCGGGGGCGCTCTACACTGCGATGCTGGGGACCGGGCTGCTGGGTATGGTGAAGCCCGGCGCCGACAAGGGGCTGGCCTGATGAGCCGGGAACATGAGATCGCAAACCGCTATGCCCCGTTTCAGAAACGGATCAGGGTTGCAGCCGTTCTCATCTCTGCAGCCGTCCTGATCCTAGTGCTCCGCCTCTGGGCTCTTCAGATCCTGGAGGGCGATCGTCTGCTCCAACTCTCCCTCAATAATCGCCTGCGCCTGCGGTCGGTCGAAGCGCCCAGGGGGCTCATTGTCGATCGAAACGGAACCCTCATGGTGGAGAATCTGGCATCCTTCGACGTATATGCAACGCCGGATGATATGCGCAATGTTGAGGACACCACGCGCCGCCTTGCAGAGATCCTTCAGTCTTCGCCGGACGAGTTGAGACAGCGCGTCTCGCAAGGACAGCGCTCGCAATTGGAGCCTGTACTGCTGCGGAAAGGCGTGGATGAGCGGACTGTTACAGCCATCGAGGAGCAACAGATCGATCTGCCCGGCGTGAGCCTCCGAGTCAGACCGGTGCGTACGTACCCGAACGGCGGGTCAGCCGCTGCCCTGCTGGGCTACGTTACCGAGGTAAGCCGTGCGCAACTCAAGTCGAAAGAGTTTCGAGACTTTCATCCGGGCGAGACGATGGGGCAGGCCGGAATCGAGCGGCGATACGACGCATTCATACGGGGCGTAGACGGCGGGGAACAGATAGAGGTAGACGCGCTTGGAAGAGTCAGCCGACAGGTCCGACAGGTCGAACCGCAGTCCGGATTCAGTCTGCACCTCACGCTCGACAACCGTTTGCAGCAGGTCGCCGAAGAGGCCCTGCAGGGCAGAAGCGGGGCGCTTATCGCGGTTCATCCGTCTACCGGGGAAATCCTGGCCATGGTCAGTCAGCCATCGTACGACCCGAACCAGTTCTCCCGGCGCATGACGCCGGAGCAGTGGCGGACGCTCATTGCCAACCCCCATCATCCTATGCAAAATAGAGGGCTGCAGGGTCAGTATGCGCCGGGCTCCATTTTCAAGCTGGTGACCGCACTTGCCGCCCTTGAGAAGGGGGCCATTACGCCCGACACAAAGTTTTCCTGCGATGGCGCCTTCAACCTCGGTTCCCATCTCTTCCATGACTGGAAGAAGGGCGGTCATGGAACGCTCAATCTGCAACAGGCCATCGCGAACTCCTGCAACATCTATTTCTATAACACCGCCCTCAAAGCCGGAATCGGGGAGATCACTCGCGTCGCGAGAGAGTTGGGACTTGGCGCCCCCTCGGAGCTTGGGTTGGGCGGTGAAGCACGAGGGGTTATCCCTCCCAAAACAACCGGTCCGCCCGAGGCAAGCGGATGGTATCCCGGCAATACCGTCATGGCCGGAATCGGACAGGGGATGGTGACCGTAACGCCGATGCAGGCCGTCATGATGGTATCCGCCATTGCCAACGGTGGGACCCTCTACCGGCCCTGGGTCGTACGGAAGGTCGAAACGCTGGATCGTGAATTGATTGAAGAATACGGCCCGGCGCCTATCCGAAAGGTCAATATCGACCCCGATAACCTGGCCATCGTCAGGGATGGGATGCAGGCGGTCGTGAGCGAGGGAACGGGGGGCCGCGCCAAGATCCCGGGACTCAGCGTGGCCGGTAAGACGGGGACCGCGCAGGTTGTGGAGAATAGCGGTTCGCAGCGAGGCGATAAACGGGATCATGCCTGGTTCGTCGCCTTTGCGCCCGCCGATCATCCCCAGATTGCCATTGCCGTGGTGGTCGAACACGGCGGGTTTGGCGGCCAGGTGGCGGCGCCGGTTGCGAGAAGCCTCCTGGAGGCGTGGTTTAAGCTTCCCAAGGAGCCGACGCCGGCTCACGTTGCCGAGCCGGAGCCGAGCGAAGGGGACTGAGAGGAGCGCGTCCCAATGTCGACACCTCGCCGTATCCTACCCGCCTTTGACTGGCAACTGACCGTCGCCGCCGCAGGACTTGCCGCCCTGAGCGTCCTGATCATCTACAGCACGAGCGGGATGTACGCCTCCCTCTTCCGAAAATCGCTTTATCTGAAGCAAGCCACCTGGGCAACGATAGGGCTCTTTGCCATGACACTGCCCTGGCTGTTCCCGCACCGAACAACCTGGCGTCTGGCCTATCCTCTGTATGCCGTTCTCCTTGTCGCTCTGTTGCTTGTCGCGCTGATCGGCCGAAGCGGTCTGGGCGCCCAGCGGTGGCTCAGTATCGGATCGTTTGCGTTTCAACCCTCAGAGTTCATGAAGCTGTCGCTCATTATCCTGTTGGCTCGTTACTTTGAGGATCGAAAGGAAGAGTTGAGCGCGCCTCGGATCTTTATCCCGCCGATCCTCCTGACCCTCCTGCCGATGGCCTTCGTGCTGCGACAACCCGATCTCGGCACCGCCATCATGCTGCTCTTAATCTCCGCCAGCATCCTGATAATCATGGGATTGAAGATCCGCTACTTCGTTCTGCTCGGCGTAGTCGGATCGGCCATCGCTCCGGTGCTCTGGCGCTTTCTGCATGACTACCAGAAGAATCGGATTCTCGTATTTCTTTATCCGGATATGGATCCCATGGGCGTCGGCTATCACGTCGCTCAATCGAAGATCGCCGTCGGCTCAGGGGGATTGTTCGGGAAGGGATGGATGGCGGCCACACAGAGCCAGCTCAACTTCCTTCCGGAGAATCACACCGATTTTGTGTTTGCCGGTCTGGCTGAACAGTTGGGCTTCTTCGGTTCTCTCGGCCTGCTGTTGGTCTATGCCTATCTACTTTCAAGGGGTCTGCGCCTCGCCAAAGATGCCCACGACCTGTTCACCATGATTACGAGCTTCGGTATTGTCGCCATGATGGCGTGGCAGATCGTCATCAACATCGGGATGGTGACCGGCATAATGCCGGTGGTAGGCATCCCGCTCCCGCTGCTCTCCTACGGCGGCTCGTCCATGCTTATGAATATGCTGGCCGTCGGTCTCCTGCTCAACATTCACAAGCATCGCTATCAGTATTGAGACTGTGCAACCCATTCATGTGTCTGTCATTGCGAGCACCCGAATGGTGCGCGACAATCTCACCGTTCTATTTCGTTAGATTGGGAAACTTGAGGGCGAAGAACGGTTGGATTGCTTCGCCTTCGGCTCGCAATGACGCCATGGGGCGACTGTAGGCTTGACAGCTACTGTTGTCACTGTTATGAAGTACACGGTAGAGGGTCCAGGGGGAAGGGTTTAGTGCGACCCCTGGTCCTACACCCCACACCCTACACCCCTGAGTTTAAGGATGAACTATAAAGAGACGCTCAATCTGCCAACAACCGTTTTTCCGATGAAGGCGGATCTCCCTGTCCTCGAACCGGCTATTCTTCAGCGGTGGGAGACCTCGAGTCTGTACGACAGAATCCGAGAGGTCCGAGCCGATCGACAGGCCTGGATCCTCCACGACGGTCCCCCCTATGCGAACGGCCATATCCATATCGGTCATGCGCTCAATAAGATCTTGAAGGACTTCGTGGTGAAATCTAAGTCGATGTTCGGCTACAACGCGACCTACGTCCCGGGATGGGATTGCCATGGGTTGCCGATCGAACACCAGGTCGATAAGAATCTGGGCAGTAAGAAGGCGGAGGTGTCGCTGGTTGAGAAGCGAAAGCTCTGTCGCGAGTACGCCGCCAGGTTTGTTGACATTCAGCGGGAAGAGTTCAGGCGCCTCGGGGTGCTCGGCAACTGGCCGGCCCCGTATCTCACTATGGATTACCTGTATGAGGCGACGATCGTCCGTGAACTGGGGCGGCTGTTCGGAACCGGGGTCGTGTATAAGGGGAAGAAACCGGTCAACTGGTGCGCCTCATGCCGAACCGCTCTGGCCGAGGCTGAGGTCGAATATGGCGATCACACATCTCCATCCATCTACGTCAAGTTCCCGCTCAACCCGGATGCCGCTGAGCGTCTGCCGGTACTACAAGGTACACGATCATTCGTCGTGATCTGGACGACAACGCCGTGGACGCTGCCGGCCAACCTCGCGATCGCCGTCCATCCGGATGCGCCCTACGTAATCGTCGAATCGGCTGATGAGTACTTCATCCTCGCCAAAGAACGGCTGGAGGCAACGCTGGCAGCCGCAGGGATAAAAGAGAGCCGGGTTATTGAGGAGGTGCCGGGCCGAGCGCTGGAAGGGCTGACGGCCAGGCATCCCTGGATTGACCGACCCTCGAAGGTCGTAGTGGCCGACTACGTCACCATGGATCAGGGGACCGGGTGCGTACACACGGCGCCGGGGCACGGGGTTGAGGATTACGAGACCGGTCTCAGATACGGCCTCGACATCTATAACCCTGTCGACGCCGCCGGGCGGTTCGTCGCGGACCTGCCGCTCGTCGGCGGCGTGAGCGTCTGGAAGGCCAACAGTACGATTATTGCAGAGCTTCAGCGTCTCGGTCTGTTGCTGTCAGAGGTACAAGTCGAGCACTCCTATCCCCATTGTTGGCGGTGCAAGCACCCGACGATCTTCCGGGCGACGGAACAGTGGTTCATCTCGATGGATACATCCGTCCTCCCTGATGAGGGCGGCGGGCAGACCGGACTGCGCGCCAAGGCCCTGGCGGAGATCAAGCAGGTCCGATGGATTCCCTCCTGGGGTGAGGACCGGATCAGCAATATGATCGCCTTTCGTTCGGATTGGTGTATCTCGCGGCAACGGGCGTGGGGGGTGCCGATCGTAGCCTTTTACTGCGCCCATTGCGGCCATATCCTGGCGGACCAGCGGCTGGCCGAGCACGTGGCGACCATGATGGAGCAGGCCGGAGCCGACGTCTGGTACACGCGAGCGGCAGCAGAGCTGTTGCCGCCCGGGACCGTCTGCCCCAACTGTGCGAAGGCCGACTTCGACAAGGAACGCGACATTCTGGATGTCTGGTTCGATTCCGGCGTCAGCCACGCGGCCGTCCTTGCGGTCAGGCCGGACCAACAGTGGCCTGCCGACATGTACCTCGAAGGGAGCGATCAGCATCGGGGGTGGTTCCATAGCTCGCTGCTCACGGCAGTCGGAACCCGGGGACACGCGCCCTATCGGGCGGTTCTGACCCACGGCTTCGTGGTGGACGGCGACGGCAAGAAGATGTCCAAGTCGCTCGGCAACGTCGTGGCCCCCCAGGAGGTGATTGAACGGTACGGCGCCGAGATCCTTCGCCTCTGGGTCGCAGCGGAGGACTACCGCGACGATATCCGCATCTCCGAGGAGATCCTGAAGCGGCTGGCGGAAGGGTACCGGCGCATCCGGAACACCTGCCGCTATCTGCTCGGCAACCTGTCCGACTTCCAGCCTGCTCACGACGCGCTGCCGCTGAACGAACTCGATGAAATCGATCGGTTCATCCTGCGCCGGGTGGGGCGGCTGATCGAACGATTGCGACGGGCCTACGAGACCTACGAGTTTCACCTCCTGTACCATGGCCTGCATAACTTCTGCGCCGTGGACCTATCGGCCTTTTACCTGGATGTTTTAAAGGATCGGGTCTACACCTCCGCCCCCCGCTCACGCGCCAGACGCGCGGCCCAAACCTCGATGTATCAGATCCTTGACGCGCTCGTCAGACTCATGGCGCCGGTGCTCTCTTTTACCGCCGAGGAGGTCTGGCAGGCGATGCCTAAACAGGGCGGCGAGGCGGAGAGCGTGCACCTTGCCGAATTCCCGCCTGTCCGGTCCGATTGCCTGGATGAGTCCCTTGAAGCCCGCTGGGACGTCTTACTGTCGGTTCGTGACGAGGTGCTGAAGGCCCTCGAGGCCGCTCGCAAGGCCAAGCTGATCGGCACATCGCTGGAGGCGCGAGTCGACCTCCTGGTCGAGCCCGCCCTGCTGCCGATCCTCACCCGGTACGAGGCCGATCTGCCGACCCTGTGTATCGTCTCCGCCGTAAGCGTGGGGAGTCTGGCCGAAACCGACGCGGTCGGAAAACGGGTTGAGGTGCGGGTAGAACGGGCCGAGGGGTCCAAGTGCGCCCGCTGTTGGACCTACAGCGCAAGCGTAGGCTGGTCTACCCCGCACCCGGACGTCTGTGCCCGCTGCGCCGGCGTCCTGGAAGAGATAGGATATGGGGGGTAAAAGATGGGGGTGTAGGGTATGGGGTGTAGGGTATGGAGCACATACCATGGACCCCAAACTCCAAACCCTGCGATCAATGCTTCGGATCTCGCACTAATCCATGCGTTTCTACGTGGTTGCGCTCACAGTTATTGTCCTCGATCAGGTTTCGAAGCTGTGGATCCAGGCGACGATCCCCCTCGGCTACAGCATCCCCCTTATCCCCGATTTCTTCGCGATCGTCCATGTCCTGAACCCCGGCGCGGCGTTCGGCCTGCTGGCCGCCCAGGCCGCAGGGATTCGTAACCCATTCTTCATCGGCATATCCCTTCTGGCCATCGGGTTCATCCTGTACTATCGACATCGCAGACTGGACGACCATCCGCTGGCCTCGTTTGGCTTGAGTCTGATCCTTGGGGGCGCCGTCGGCAACATGGTGGATCGGCTCAGAATCGGCATGGTGGTCGACTTCATCGATGTCCACTACTACCAGTACCACTGGCCCGCGTTCAACGTCGCAGACTCCGGCATCACCGTCGGCGTGTCGCTCATGATGCTCACCCTGATCCTTGATGAACGTCGAGGGCGTCATCGAGGTCCGGCCTCATGAGCGGCGATGACGTCCGCCAACTCATAGCCGATGCCTCCGCCGTCGGCCTTCGCCTCGACCGGTACCTCTCTTCTGCGACGGGGCTGCCGCGATCACAGATCCAGCGCCTCATCAAGGCCGACCGGGTGCTGGTCGATGGTCGTCACCCGAAGGCGAGCGCGACGATCCTTCCCGGCCAGCAGATCAGCCTCTCAATCCCACCGCCCCAGCCATCCACCCTCACACCCGAACCGATTCCACTCGACATCCTGTACGAAGACACCGACCTCCTGGTCCTGAATAAGCCGGCAGGACTTGTTGTGCACCCCGCCCCCGGGCATCAGGCCGGGACGCTGGTCCACGCCATCCTGTATCACTGTCCGGATTTACCCGGGATCGGCGAGGAGCGACGGCCGGGGATCGTCCACCGCCTCGACAAAGAGACGTCCGGGGTGATGGTGGTGGCCAAAACCGACGTGGCCATGGCCTCGCTCGCAACACAATTCAAGGGACGCCGGGTAAAGAAAACCTACATCGCGCTGGTGCATGGTGAGGTCAAGCAGCCGGAAGGGCAGATCGCGGCCGACATCGGCCGTCACGAACGGGATCGGAAGCGGATGGCGGTGCGGACACGCAAAGGCCGGGAGGCGGTGACGATCTACCGGGTCATCAAGCGAGTGGGCAGCCTGACGCTACTCCAGCTTCAGCCGCAAACCGGCAGAACCCATCAGATCCGGGTGCACCTATCCGCGATCGGCCACCCGGTGGTGGGTGATAAGGTGTATGGGGGACGGAAGGAAAAAAAGTTCAACGTTCAACGTTCAAGGTTCAAGGTTGAGGTGGAGCGGCACTTGCTGCATGCCTGGAAACTCGGCTTCTTCCATCCGAGGACCGATGCGTGGATGGAGTTCGAAGCCCCGCTCCCGCCGGACCTGAGCGCGTGGCTCGCCCCCCAAGGTCACCCCTCGTCGCTCGGCTCCTGACCGAATAGTCCGAGTCCCGAGGTGGCCCACAGTCGGAAAGATTCCCGAGTGCCTCTCACGCAGCCGGCAGACGCTGCCGCGCCCGGAATAGCTTGAGCAGATTGTGCGTGAGGCAGATCAACAGCCATTCCGCGGTCACCTTGGCGTGCCCCAGAAACGCAAAGCGCTGGATGCCCCGCCCGGCCTTGGTCTGGTCGAACACGGGTTCGACGATCGCCTTGCGCAGGGCGTAGATCGCCTGTCCGGCGGCGGTCCGGAGTTTGTACCGCATCTGCACGATGGCCGGCGCGTTGAGCGGCGGTGGGTCGCTGTCGGAGGGGGGACGGCCCTCCATGTTGCTGCCGGTCCGGGGGCACGTACAGGTCGATGCCCTGCAGCGTCATGCCCGTCACATGTGTTGCGCTGAAATAGCCCATCCGCCGAAACCTGCGCCGGCTTAAGGAACAGTTGGGGCCCTTTGAACCTGCTGGAGTGCAACAAGGGGATGGCGAGAGAGGCGCTCCTCCAGGGGTATCTGTTTTTAGCTAGATCAGCAGAGCGAGAACCGGCAGACGGCTGGACCCATAAATTGGGGGAGGCAACGACTACTTGATGAGATGGGGTGAGAGAGGAGAGCCATCCGGGGGGTAGCGGATGGCTCTCCTCATTGGCCCCTTGGACGCGATGTGGGTTGAAGAAGCGGCCGTGAGATAGACGACCCTGCGACACGCATCTCTTCCAACCAGTGGATCGCAGCGACCGCCCCTAACGACCATCCAAAAACCACTATACAGTAGTATAGTGAAGCAACAAGCGTGCCACATCATATCTCGCCGCTACACTTTTATACATCAAGGAGGGAGGCGTAATCTTATTGATTTATTTGCCTGAGGGCAGATCTGACGAGAGGACGAAATCTGGCAAGCACCAGTGAGCCATAGAAGATAGTACCCAATCGCATACAATGGAGAATCGAAAGAGATACACAAAATGCAGCGCCATGGCTGTATCAAAAGCGGTCTTTGTCGGTGAGGCCAAGGTCTGCCTTGACCTCCAGTAATCGGATCAGCTTGGCGAGGTAGGTACGCTGAAGTCCAAGGAGTTCCGCCGCCTTGGTCTGATTACCCTGCGAGCGCTTGATCGCATCCTGAATCACCCACCGCTTGAACTCCTTGACGCCCTCGTGGAACTCTTTTCCTCTAAACGATTCCCGGCGGGCGCCTGCGGTGATCTGCAGCGGAAGATCTTCTGGACCGATCCGGTCTCCCGTGCTCAAAACCATCGCCCGTTCGATCACGTTCTCCAGCTCGCGCACGTTTCCAGGCCAGTGATAGGCCAGCAAGTCGTCTATCGTACTGGAGGCAAGCTGCTTTACAGGCTTCTTCAATTCGTCGGCATACTTTCGCAGGAAGTAATCGACCAATACGGGGATATCTTCTTTCCGTTCCCTCAAGGGCGGTAGCTTAATGTTGACGACGTTCAACCGATAGTACAGGTCTTCTCGGAAGCGACCCTCCCGTACAGCCCGTTCGAGGTCGCTGTTGGTGGCGGCTATCACGCGGATGTCGGCCTTGATTGCACGGGTTCCGCCCACACGCTCAAACTCGTGGTCTTGCAATACCCGCAGGAGCTTCGTCTGAATACCGACCGGGATCTCTCCGATTTCGTCAAGAAATACTGTCCCGTGATCCGCGATCTCAAATTTGCCTTTTTTGAGCTGATAGGCACCTGTGAAGGCCCCCTTTTCATGACCGAACAGGTCACTTTCCAACAATTGATCAGGGATGGCCACACAGTTCACGACGGTAAACGGGTAAAGGGCACGAGTGCTCCACCAGTGAATTCTTCGGGCTAACACCTCTTTACCGGTTCCACTTTCTCCCAGGAGGAGAATGGTTGAATTACTGTCGGCGGCGCGCTGTGCAAGCTGTAAGAGGTGTTTCATGATCGGGTTTGTTGTGATGATTGGAACGAGGCGACCCTCGACTTCTGCCTGTAAGGACAGATTGCGCGCCCGTAACGACTCGCGCTCGAATGCCTTTCCCAGAACGATCTCCAGATGTTGTGAATCGACGGGCTTGGTGATAAAGTCATACGCGCCCTCCTTCATCGCCTCGACAGCGATTTCGATGGTTGCGTGCGCAGTGACAACAATCACGGTCGACCCCAATCCTTCACGCTTCAACGATCTGAGAACATCGATTCCCGACATCTTCGGCATTTGTAGATCAAGCAGGACGATCCCAGGTGTCTCTCGACGGATCTGTTCGAGGGCTTCAGGGCCGCTGGATGCGACAAGCGTCTGGACGTTCATGATCCGCAGCCGGCCCTGGAGAATCTTCCTGGCCGATGGATCATCGTCAACGATCAGTACTTTCGTTCGATACGCTTCCATCTCTCCTCCGACACTAGGCTCCTCCCGCCTCAGCGATCACCATGCTCAGCCGATTTCTTTACCCTCTTCCGAGATAGGCGCTCACGAGCCTAAGAAGCCTCGAATCATCTCCAACAGTTCTCGTGGTCTGAACGGCTTTGCGATATACGCGTTGCAACCTGCCTCAAAGGCCAGACGATCATCACCGCTCAGAGCAAATGAGGTGATGGCGATCACCGGGATCTCGGCAAGTAAAGGATTTGCCCTGATCCTGCGGGTCGCTTCGAGGCCGGAAAGCTTCGGCAACTGAACATCCATCAGAATCAGATCAGGACACCGGCGAGCCAGCACCTCAAGCGCTGCCTCCCCGTTGTGAGCCTCTACGATGTCATAACCGTTTCTAGAGAGAAGGTCTCTGATGATTTTTCGATTGTACTGGTTGTCCTCAACGTGCAGGATCAGTTTGCTACTCACAGGCTTTCTTCCTACTGAGTCCGGAGCGGAATCTGAAAGTAGAAGATTGACCCCTTGCCGACCTGACTTTCCGCCCAGATGGACCCATTATGCATCTCAATCAAGCGCTTGGCGATGCTGAGGCCGAGACCGCTTCCACCGTATTCTCTGGTGATAGAGCTATCAACCTGGCGGAATTCGCTGAAAATACTTTTCAGCTCTTCTGCGGGAATGCCGATTCCCGTATCTGCGACTGAAATCTCTATAAGATCAGAAGGTTGCTGGATGTCGGGCTCCAAGCCTTCAACCTTGAACCTTGAACCTTGAACAACCTTCGCCGTGACGGTCACGGAACCGCCATCCGGGGTGAACTTGATCGCATTGCCCACCAGATTCATGAGGACCTGGGTCATGCGTTTGCTGTCGCCCCACACCACCCGCAGATCCGTGTCAACTTGGCCGACCAACTCCAGTCGCTTTTCTGTTGCGAGCGATCGCGTGGCTGAGACCACCGAGTCGATTAAAGATTGAATGGAGTATTCGCCCAGATTTAACCGCATTTGTCCAGCTTCAATTTTCGAAAGATCCAATACGTCGTTGATGAGTCTGAGCAGGTGCCGGCCGTTAATATGGATGTCTTGGATCGATTCGCTCAACTCGTCCGGAACCGTGCCGTACACCCCATCGATGATCAGCTCAGTAAACCCCAGGATTGCATTTAAGGGCGTTCGCAACTCATGACTCATATTGGCCAGGAACTCCGATTTGTGGCGACTCGCTCGCGCGAGTTCACGGTTGGACTCTTCCAGTTGAGAGGTCCGCTCGCGAATCCGGTCTTCAAGGCTCCGGTTCAGGTCCCGGAGTTCCGTGGCCACTCGTGCCCGCTCATCCAGGGTCCGTTTTAACGCCTTGGCCATATTATTATATGTTGTCGCCAATGTTCCGAGCTCATCCTGGGAATCGACCGGAATTTCCTGGTCGATCTGCCCTTCGGCCATCCGTGCCGTGGATTCCGTCAGGCGGGTAATCGGCTGTGTGATCTTCCGGGAAAGAGCATACGCGGCAAGCGCGCCGGCTGCCAAAAAGACGACTGACAGGATCGCCCACAGCCTGATCAAGTACGCCGAGTGTGCATCGATATTCCGCATCGACAGGCCCACTTTTGCGATCCCGATCACACGGGTCCGATTCTCACTGGGGCCGTGAGCCGACTCGGGTATCCCGAAATATTGTTCCTCAACCAGGCGGACTTCAGTGGAGAGAATGGGCGCATAAAACTCTAGGAACGACTCCACCCCGGAGTTGGTGACGGTCCTGCTGACGGGTTGGCGGTCGGTGAGCATCCGTAGGCGGATCTCGCGACTCAATATCTCCGCACTCGATGCGAAATCGGGTTGAGTCAGGGCCTTGCCTCCGCCGATCAAACGGTTCCCAACGTCATTGTAAATGAAGACGTAGGCAACATCCTCTTCGCCGGTGGTCCCGCGTAACGCGGCATTGAGGAGCCGCTCGTCCTCGCTGAACACGCCCAGCTCTCCACTGGCAGCCAGATTGCTGGCGAGCGCCTTTCCCCGCTTCACAAATTCACTGCGCAGTAATCTATTGTGCTGATACAGCGACATTCCACCAAAGAGGATACAGAGGGCTAGGATCATTGGCATAATCGACAGCAGCACCTTTGTTCGGAACCTGGTCAACCGCCTGATTATCATTTATGCATCTCTACGCCATCACCTGGTTCCTCTTGAGCTATCGGATGACTGCGTCGGCTCGGTCGAGGATCTCCCTCGGAATGTGTATACCGAGTTTACCGGCGCTTTTTAGGTTCACTGTCAACCGCACCTTTCTGGCTGTCGTAAACGGGATCTCGCCAACACTTCTGCCGGACAGGATTCCGCTTGCCAATTCAGCGGCTTGACTTCCGATATCCCATCCACTTTCAAAGGAGAGGCCGAAGAGGGCGCCCATGCGGGCCTGGTTCTCCGAGAGCCCTAGGACGGGGATCTTATGTCTGAAGGAAAACAGGAGCATATACTGAACCGATTCCGGCGCCAGCACGGTCAGATCCGGTAAGATCCAAAGCGCGTCGATCTCGTCCCGCATGGCATCAAGGGCGGCGAACGAGTCTTTCGATGAGGCAATGGCCTTCGTGACGAGCTTGACACCCTGGTCTCTGGCAATCCGCTCAGCCTGTCTCACCAACCAGCCGGTCTTGGAGGGATCGTAGATGACGCCGATTCGCCTGACTTGGGGTGAGGTTTTCTTCAGCAGGGTAAGCTGCTGTTCTATCGAGACATTCATGCTGGCGCCGGTGATATTGTGGGCCTCTTGCCCGACCACCGTAGTCGGGTTCAACACCATAGCAAAGACGACCGGGATGTCCTGTATCTCCTCAGCGACCACCTGTAAGGCCCAGACTCCGATCGCAAGGATGAGGTCAGGTCTGGCGCCGGACTTCACACGCGCCAGAAACTTTTTGCCCTTCTGGAAGTCCCCTTCCATGTCGTATTCGACGATAGTAGACCCGTGCGATGCGCTCTTAAACCCTTCCAACGCTTCATTGTAGACATCGACATCGGCGCTCTTGAGCGCAATAATCTTTGCGGCTTCTGTCGGTGTCGAGGAGCACACTATCGCCCCCGCGACGACACAAGCCATAACGAGAAGGGAAGCGGCACGACTTGTCAGGAGTGACATCCAGGAGATCCTAAGACCCTCAGAAAAGAAACTCGACTCCTACAGTAGGAATCACATCCGCGCGGAGACCGCTGTTTTTATCCAATGGAATCTGGACGTTCGCCCGGACGATCCAGGAACTGACAGGATTCCATTTTACGCCGAGGGAGAGATCATGAATATGCTCCCCGGTTTTGTCTGCAGCCGGTTTCAAACGACCGATGACGTCTGCGTCGACAGACAGTTCCGACAGGAGGCGCGCATCAAAACCGAGAGCGTATCTGATACTGTTCTGTTCAAGATCCTGAGTATCGATCTCGTAGCCGACGTTGACGTGAGGCGTGAACCATCGCCCATAGGTTTTAGAGGCTATGAAGAGACCAGCCAGGTTGGTTCCGCCGGTTCCCAGAAGTCGTCCCTCATCTCCCGTTGGAAGCTTTACTTCGAACAGCAACGCCATATCCGGCGTGATACCGCCGTAGTTGCGCAGGAAGTTGTATTTCGTTCGAAGGATGATATCCCCTATACCGGTCTCATCCCCGCCGTTACGGCGTTTGCAGAAGGTCTGGTTAACGGGGGGGTCGCATTTGGAATTGGCTCCGAATTGGTGGATCGGAAGGTCGCCGACCCTGGTCCCACCGGGATTACCAAACTGATCGTAGATCGCAGCCGACGCTTTAGCTCTAAGCCGAACATGGGCGATAGGAACGACAATCCCTGCATCCCACACAGAGGTGATGCCGTACGTCGCGATGAAGGCAATAATATCTTCGTCCAAATCAACCTTGAGCCTGGCGCGGATAATGTCGCTCTCAAAGCTGAACGCACCGCTGGTATCCCGGATCCCGTTTCCGTTGGCATCGTCTCGTACGAACGTCAACTCCAACTTATCGAGGTCTTTGCCTTGCAGCTTGGTAAAGTTCAACCGAGTGTACGTGAGGGTTATGTCGAGCTTGCGGGCGCCAAGGGTGGTGGCGCGTTCTGTCAGCAAGGGACCAAGACTCTCGGTAGTCCGGACCGGAATCCCGCGCTCCAGATCGAAGGTGAAACCGGTTATCGAGGAGCTGAATGACGGTAGTCCTATTGCGGAGGTCAGTTGGGTATTGAGCTGGTCAAGCCCCTGGAGTGATGATGCCTGAAAACGCGATTCCTGCGTGAAAAATGGCAAGGGACGCGGTTCGAGGAGGAGTCCCTCGCTTCCGTATAGATTCCTGATGGTATTTTTGAGATTCGCAGCCTCAACAGAAGGAACGATGATCCCGATCCACAGGATCAGTGGGACGGCTGCGATGGCTCGGAGGTATGGGATCATCCACAAGCTCCTCGGATAAGCACGGGGGGGCCGCTCCCTGGTTTTATTGCCACATCGGGCGGGGAACACGAACGGCCCCGGCGAGAGAACTGGTAGACACACCTTTGTCACGGGGTACCTCTCGGTTCCTACTCAGGAGAAGACCCCGCTGCCGCCACTTTTACGGCCGTTCCCGCGCATGTCACCTTCGTTGCCGTGAATTTGACGGCGGGGAAGACGAGAAACCGTTTCGGGTCCGTATGTTCGTAACTGTCTGTGACCATTTTCAGATCGAGGACGGCGTTAGCGCCCATCCGGATGGCCTCCTTGATGAGGCCGTGCATGGCCTCCCGCTCGGCCAGTTTCCGCTCGTCATTGTTTGAGGCGGGTATGCGGGAGGTTCCTGTTGCGGGACCCAGCACCTGTTCTGTGGTCCTGCCGGGAATGGCGTTCGCGGTTGCGATGGCCACCCGATTCTGGAAGTACTTGATTTCCTTGTCCAGAGCGATGGTTCTCCACTTGATTCTGTACGTGTAGAGAAAGGGCCAAGCCAAACCAAATAACGCTATTACCACAAAGATGATAGCGGCTACCGCAGCCATGTGAACCTCCTCTCGCTCCTTTTCCTCGAGGACCCGATCTAAGACAATGAAGCGGCAGCCGTGAGCGGCTTGCGCGCCCTGTACAGCGACAACGTGCCGAATAGCGTCGCAAAGCGGGCCGTTTCCGATATGTTCTCAAGCCCGGCATCCCGAAAGAGCGCAGGCAGACGCCCCTCTATGTTGTCCGCGGTTCTAGCGAAACTGTCGCCGAGGCGTACAGAGAAAGCCAGCACGCGCATCAGCAGATTGTGGGGTTGCCCCCAGTCGGCGACATGCAACTCGCCACCCGGACGCAGAACGCGAACGACCTCCTGTAGCGTCCGGACCTTCTCGGATCGCGTCAGATGGTGTAGCATCAGACTTGAGAGTACTCGATCGAACGCGCCATCGGCAAAAGGAATATTAAAGCAGAACGCCTGGATCAGCGTGATCTTTTCGGCACGTCTGTGGGCCTTTGACCTTGCAATGCCCAGCACGTTCATATCACCATCCAGGCCAATAGCCAACAAAGATTTTGATCGGCGCCTCGTCAACAGGAGCAGCGTCCCCGTACCGCATCCCACATCCAGAATCCGAGCGGTCTCATCGATGCCTGCTTCATCCAGGAGGCGACTTTTGAAGCTCATCTCGCGTGTCGTCAAGCGAACGAGGGGATCGTAGAGCGGGGTCAGGATATTCCAGCCCAGCGCCGGGACATACCCCGTCTTCTTATGAGCCATCTGTATTCTCCAGGTCTACTCACTGCGAGGCTCAACTGCGCAGGACGATATGCCGATACTTACAACACAATGTGACGACGAACATCCGTTTCGCGCGTGAGGTAGTTGCACTATCGATGCGGAACGAGAGGATGTCAAGCGCTTTCTCCGATATCGATCGCAGTTCAAGAGGTGACTATACCATGCTTGCTTTCCGGAACTGCTGAATTGCGTCTAAGAGTGCAGATGTGGTTGAAAGCTGGTACGATTTCGTGTATCATAAACTTGGTTTTTTCCTAAGCACAGCAAGAGCGTAAGTATTCCGTATGAGTTGAAGGTTCTTTGGAGGAAGCATGTTCCGATGACACATAGAATCAACAGCATTACAGCCAAAATTTCGTCCCAGAATACTGAACAGTTGAAGGCCGCCTTGGCGGAGGTGTTGACGCTTGCCGACCTCACTTCGGAAGAAAAGCGAGAGTTGGCGGCGGCGGTGTCCACCACCTTCTACCGTGACCACGCCGGCGATGAGGCGCTCGCGCAACTCATTGACCAGGGCGAGTCGGTTCTGGCCTCCATGGGTCCAGAGGTCGCCGAATGGGTGATCGAGCAACTTGTCGAGGCCGATGCGGAATCCGCGGAGCATTTTGCCGGCGCCTTGGGCCAGATCGGCGCGCCTGTTGTAGATCTGCTTCGCTCATGGTTCGACACGAGCAGGAGCGACGATTATGCCCGGATCAACCTCCTGTTGGCAGCCGGGCGTTTCACCGATCCGGCCATTGCCAGAATCCTACCTGAGGTCTTGCGATGCGCGGAATCCGGCAACAAACAGGTGAAGTCCGCCGCCTTTTACTGCGTGGGACGGATCTTTAACCGCATTCCCCCTGAGACGATCAGTGACGCAAATCGATCGACGCTGTTCGACACATTGTTCGCCGGCCTTGCGGACCCGTCGCCCCTTGTCCGCCGACACGCCGTACGCGCCATCGGGAAAGGCGTTCGCAACTCCTATTTCACGCCGGAGCAGGTGGAGAAGAGTCACAACGCCTTCCGTACTATCCTCGGAATGGATCAGTTCGACTGGGACAATGCCTTTATTGTCCGCAGTGAAGCCGAATATCAACTGCACTTCTGCCAGCATGGCCTGGATGCAAGTGAGAACCTGCCCAAGGGCAGGTATTACCAGGATTTTTCGATACTTGAAAAGCGGGAGCTGTGTGCCAACACCTACTATTTCAAGGTGAACGCGCCGCTTTTGGCCAAAAAGATACAGGCCGGACAGTTCATCATTATGCGTCCCAACTACGACAGCGAACGCATCCCCCTATCCATTGCAGGATGGGACAGAGACAAGGGATACATCGAGATCGTCATCATGGCGGCGGGCAGGACCTCCACCGAGGCCACGCAGAAAAATGTGGGTGACCGTTTTCAGGACGTTGTCGGGCCGCTGGGCCAGCGCTCGCATGTCGCCAAATACGAGGGCGCCTGTGTGGTGCTCGGCGGCGGCTACGGCACGGGCGCCGTGATTCCCACAGCGCGGGATTTGAGGGCGCTCGGCAATAAGGTCTACGGCGTAGTGGGCGCCCGCACGAAGGACCTGTTGATTCTGGTGGATGAACTCAAGGCGGTGTGCGATGAGGTGTTCGTCACCACCAATGACGGGTCGGTCGGGATTCAAGGATTCGTCACCCATGCGCTGGAAGCGATCATGGCGAGGGAGAAGGTCTCCATGACGTTGGCGGTCGGCCCCGTGCCGATGATGATGGCTGTCGCCAGGATGACGGAGGGGAAGGGGATTGAGGCATGGGTCTCGCTAAACGCCATCATGGTGGACGGCACCGGCATGTGCGGCGCCTGCCGGGTGACGGTGGGCGGGAAAACCAGGTTCGCCTGCTACCACGGGCCAGATTTCAATGCGCACCAGGTGGACTTTAACGAGTTGATGAAGCGCCAGCAGATGTTCGTCGAGCAAGAAAAGATCGCCTTCCAGGCGATGCAGCGATAAGGGAGAGGCGTCGATATGGCAGACGTGAGCAAAGGACTCAGTTCAAAGGAGCGGATGAAGAAGCCGCGCAACCATATGCCTCTCCATGAGGCAGGGCTGCGCATTCACACCTGGGAAGAGGTGCCCGTCGGCTACTCAATGGAGCAGGCCATGGACGAGGCCATACGGTGCATTCAGTGCAAGAAGCCTGAATGCGTGCCCGCGTGTCCTGTGGGTATCAATATCCCTGCCTTCATCAAATTAGTTGAGGAGGGGGATGTTGCCGGCGCGGCAAAGAAGATTCGAGAGACCAACTTTCTTCCGGCTGCCTGTGGCCGTGTATGCCCTCAGGATAAGCAGTGCGAGGCCGTGTGTGTGGTAGGCAAAAAGAACGATCCGGTCGGCATTGGCAATCTGGAGCGGTTCGTGGCGGACTACGAGCGGGAGCACAAGCTGGACCGTATTCCGGCGATGCCGCCCCCCACCGGCAAGCGGGTGGCCATCATCGGCTCCGGTCCCTCGGGGATGACCTGCGCCTACGAGCTTCGTACCCGCGGCCATGAGGTGACGGTGTTCGAGGCCTTCCACCGGGGCGGGGGCGTGATGGTCTACGGCATCCCGCGATTCCGCCTGCCGCTGGAGGTCATCGACGAAGACCTCAAACTCCTCGAAGATATGGGGGTTGAGTTCGTCTACAATATGGTCATCGGTAAGATCCTCACCATCGATGACCTGCTGGAAACGGAAGGGTTTGATGCGGTGTTCATTGGAACCGGCGCGGGTCTGCCAAAGATGCTGGGCATTCCCGGCGAAAACCTGAATGGCATCTATTCCGCCAACGAGTATCTCACCAGAATCTATTTGATGCACGCCAATGAGTTTCCGCACTCGCCCACGCCCCTCTACCAAGGCAAGAAGATGGCGGTCATCGGCGCGGGCAACACCGCCATGGACGTGCTCCGCACCGGCAAGAGGCTTGGGGCGGATGTCACCTGTTACTACCGCCGCTCCCATGAGGAGGCCCCGGCCAGGACGGAAGAGCTGGAGCATGCCGAGCAGGAGTTCGTCGACTTCAAGTGGCTTTCCAACCCTGTCGAGTTCATCGGCGACGAGCGCCACTTCGTCAAAGGTATCAGGTGCGAGGTGATGAAGCTGTCCGAACCGGATGAGTCGGGCAGACGAAAGCCTCTTCCAACCGGCGAGTATTTTATCGATGAGGTAGATACGGTGGTCTTCTCACTGGGATGCGACGTGAACCCGGTCATTCCCAGCCATACGCCTGAGCTTCGCACCAACAAGTGGGGCGTCGTGATGGTGGATCACGCGACCTACCACACCAGCAAAAAGGGGGTCTTCGCCGGCGGCGACGTCATTACCGGCGGGTCCACGGTGATCCTGGCCATGGGACAGGCGAAGCATGCCGCCAAACATATCCATGAATACCTCATGGGCCAGTTCAACTATGAGCTGAATATTCCGACCGATCCTAACGCCCCCGGCGTGCAGTGGGAAGGCCGCTTCGCCAAGGGGAAGCGATAAACTCAGTTCAGAAGCTCATCAGGCATATCCGCGGTACGGCTCTGCAAGCAGACGTATCCCAAGCGGGCGGTATAAGAGAATATGGGTAAGCGCAATCTCCGGCCCGAGGCGCTCTACTCTGGTCTCAATTAGCTCGAACTCCCGCGCCTCTCCAAGGCCAAGCGTGTTGAGTCGCTCCGCCTCTGATCGACAGACATCCCCAGGCGTCGGTCGGCTCGCGGGATAGGCGTCTGTGTGGTGCGCGATGAGCGCCTGCCAGTGTTCGTCGCCGGCGCGTTCGACCGCTTCTCGTATCGATTCACGCGTATAAGCCATACCTTGCCCCTCCTTCAGATCAATTGTGCAATTGTATTTTAGCACCATCGGCTCGAAAGTTCCCCCACCGTCATTGCGAGGGAGCAGAGCGACCGAAGCAATCCGACCCGAAGGGTCATCCCGAGTGTAACGAGGGATCTCGTAGGAGATTGCTTCGGCTTCGCCTCGCAACGACACTGCGTGTCGGATTGCCGCGCTCCCTCCGGTCGCTCGCAATGACAGAGCATGAAGAACGTGCACGGTCATGAGCGTGCCGGCGCATGCGGCATTGGTAGCCCGCCTTTGCCCTTGCGATATCCCCGAATTCGGACTACGCTTCTTCTGTCGCGGTTCTGAATGGAGGAGAGTTTATGACGTTGAGCGATCGCGCCCGTTTACTCATCTCGTGTCCTGATCGTCCAGGCATCGTTGCGGCAGTCTCGCAGTGCTTGTTTGACCAGGGCGCCAATATTGTGCATTCAGACCAGCATACGACTGATCCGGAGGGGGGCGTCTTCTTCATGCGGATCGAGTTCGACCTTCCGGAGCTGGACAACCGTGGCACTGAGCTGGAGAGGGCTTTTGAGCCGGTCGCCAGCCGGTTCCGGATGGATTGGAGGCTGGCGTACGCAGCCCGCGTCAAGCCCCTGGCCATCTTTGTGTCGAAGGAGGACCACTGCCTTTTAGAGTTGCTGTGGCGATGGAGGGCGGGAGATATGGCCGCAGACATCGCCATGGTGGTGAGCAATCACCCCGACCTGCGCGAACTTGTCGAGGCTTACGGTATTCCTTTTCACCACATCGCGGTCACGCGGGAAAGACTCGATCAGGCCGAGACCGCACAGCTTCAACTGGTCGACGGCAAGGTTGACGTGATTGTCCTGGCCCGGTATATGCGAATCCTCTCGCCATCGTTCATCAGCCGTTTTCCCAACCGGATTATCAATATCCACCACAGCTTTTTGCCGGCCTTTGCCGGGGCGGATCCCTACGCGCAGGCGTACTCACGCGGGGTCAAGTTGATCGGCGCCACGGCGCATTACGCAACCGACGCGCTGGATGCCGGGCCGATCATCGGGCAGGATGTGGAGCGGGTGGATCACCGTCACAATGTGGAAGACCTGAAGCGCATCGGCCGCCATGTGGAGCGGATGGTGCTGGCGCGGGCCGTCGCCTGGCACCTGGAGGACAAGGTGCTGGTCCACGGCAACAAGACCGTGGTGTTTGCCTAGTCGCCGTTTCGGTGGCCGTTTGGCCCCCGTTTATACTCCCTTTCTCTGCCCGCGCTGGCAGATAACGGACCAAGCTCAGCGGCGGTGCGCAGCACTGTAGGCAAGCCTTTTCTCTTGTCGGCGTCTAACTACGCGAACCCGCGGGCATGCGAAGCGCGACCAACGGGTGCAGCGCCAGATAGATAAGTCCTGAGACTACGCGAAGATCATTCGCCGCCCCTTCGGCATGGGAATAGGATCACCGAATTCTCGCGCCGTGTCGATCCAGAGACGGATGGCCTCTTGGGCATTGGCCAGTGCGGTCTCGTGCGTCGCCCCGTGCGCCGAACAGCTCGGCAACTCAGGTACGTCTGCGACGAATACCTGGTCTTCTTCGCTCCAGTAGATGATCACTTCGTACTTGTTCATAACGCCTACCCTCCAAGCCGATACTTCAGGATCACGGCCCGCACCGGTCTAACGCGATGCCGCTCTTGGGCAGCGCGTCGCGTCGTCCACTACCTGTCGCCGAGTACGGTGTCCAGTGCGGCTTCAAAGCGATCAAAGTCGATCTCCTCAACCGGCGCAACGAACATCTGGCGAAAGCCGCGTTGCTGATCCCACTTGGGGCCAAAGAGGCGCACGGCAGTATAGAAGAGGAGGGCGCGCTCCTTCGACGTCCCGTCTGCAAGCATCGCCTCATAGAACATCCGATGCGCTTCCTTGGAGGTCTTCTCCCGGCGATCACAGGCAACGTCATGGACGACGCTGGCCCGGCGGTAGTCGCCAATGAAAGGTGTCCCAACAACCTTCGACCAGACGACTTCCGGAATACTCGCGCCGTCCACCTGCTCGCCAAGGTGTGCCGCCCACCTGTAACCTGTGCTGTCGATGAAGGCGAACTCGCTCAGCATCTCCATCTTGCGGTCTTCGCCAGATTCGACTAACCACCGCGTCTCAACGTCTCCTTCAAAGTGCGGATCGGGCATAACGTCCCCCCTTCGTCGTGTTGTCCCGTGTCGCTTTCACGCAGAGCTAGCCGGCGCTGCGCAGCACCGGTATTGAGTGCCATGTTATGCATTGGCTTGACGATGGCGGCACCGACACCTCACACATGCGCCAACTCGGCCACTGCCTTCAATTGCTTGCCCATGACCGCCTCGGCGGTTTTCAGGTCATAGGTCGCTTGCAAGTTGAGCCAGTATTGCGGCGACTGACTAAACGCCCGGCCGAACAATAACGCCAATTCCGCCGTTACTGGGCGCGCGCCGTTGACAACGTGCGACACCCGCATGGGGGACACGCCAATGGCGCGAGCGAACTGCGCTTGAGAAATGCCCAGTTCATCGAGGATTTCGCGCAGGAACGCTCCCGGATGCATGGGTGGCAAACCGTTCTTCAACATCAGGGCCTCCTGTCAGTGGTAGTCAACGATCTCGACATCGAACGCATCGCCCCGCTCGAAGCGAAAGCATACGCGCCACTAGTCGTTAATGGGGATTGGGTGGCGGGGCCCCAATCGTCAGTTGACCGGCGACGCGCTCGTGCGGCGTCCGGTCGAGCGTCGAGTTGGGCCACGCCCCGACTTCGGTAGGGCAAGTTCCTCCCTGACAACCTGCCGAAGCGCATCGAGGACCGAATGCTGGTGGATATAGGCTAGCAGCGCGTCATTGATCAGCGTTTGATAGTTCCCGCCCCCCGCCTCGTCAACCGCCGAGCGAAAATAGTCGAGGACGGCGTTATCGAGGCGAATGGAAATCTTGGTCTTTCCAGGTTCCGGCTTCACCACCGCACCCCGCTTGGCACGGGAGAAATCGATGTCACGATACGGTTCAGCGGCGACCTTTTTCATAGCGCACCCTCTGTCGTTTGTTCGCCTTCCAGGCGGAGATTAAACGAATGATGTCCAGTTCGCGGTAGGCGTAGACCACGACCAGAAGGTTCCCGAAACTGCTGAGACCCAATGTGACGAACCGTTGCTCTCCTTGCGCGTCCGGGTCTTCGCGTGTGAGCGCGGACTCGTCTTCGAGGACTGATACGGCCTCAGCGAAGCTGACGCCGCGGTCGCGGAGGTTGGCTCTCGCCTTCGTCGAGTCCCAGTCACATCTCGCGGCACCATCGTATAGACAAACGTCCTCTACGTCAAGTGCAGGGTAAGGTGGGGTCTAACGAATAAGCTTATATCCGGTGGGTTCCTCGCAGAATCGGCCTACGGCCGCGGAGGCGGGCCCGCCGGATAAAACGGGTTGAACTGAACCGCTGGCCTGAGTCTAGGGGATGGTATCGCGGTCGAGAACGTGGAGGAAAGGTTTGTGGGTAAGGTCGCGGGGTGGACCCGCTGATACGCCAGGCCACGATCCTGATGTGATACGAGGCCGGCGGGCATTCGATGCGTCAGGTACGCGACATGGACGAAGAACGACTACCAGAGCATGGATACATGAGTCAAGAGCAGACGTGACCGCTTTTCTGTATGGAGGACAAAGCACTGGTTTACGGCAACAAGACCGTGGTATTTGCCTAGTACTGTTTCGGTGGCTGTCTGGACACCTGCTCACTGTTCTACAGCTCACGCAGGGCGGAGTTTCCCATTCCCCCAAGAGTACAGTAGGCTGAGATGAACGAAGCGGATCCCGGCGCTCCGGTTTACTCTATCGACAGGCCACGACTTCCGGTGATACCACCAACGGCTGGGTTTCGTTCCTTAACCCAGCCTACCGTACTTTCGACATGGGGCGCTTGGCGGTTAACGGAGCGGCAGCTAGGTCTGTCGGTTGGACGCGGCGGGTGAGCCCACCACTCTTTTTTCTTCTTGCAGGTTGAACTTTGCCTGGACCTCAGTAAAAGATTGTCTATCCGATAGCACCAGAAGAGTATCGCCGCCTTGCAGAACCGTTCCCCCACTCGGCAACACAAAGTCATTCTCTCTGGCGATGAGGATTACCAAAAAATCGTCAGGGAGCCCCAATTCGACGATCGCCTTTCCGGCCATATTCGAGTCAGGCTGTACGGGTAATTCTTTCAGTTCGCTTTTCAGCCCACCCATAGGCGTATACTCGATAGGATACACTCGCTTGGGTATTGCCGGCGCGCTAACCCCCAACCGCCTGGCGGCGAGGGGTATTGAGGTTCCCTGCAATAACACCGATGTCAGCACGACGAAAAAAACCGCGTTAAAAATCAAGTCGGCATGAGGTACCTTGGCCAGCAGAGGGAAGGTTGCCAATATGATAGGGACCGCTCCGCGCAGGCCGACCCAGGATACGAACATCTTTTCTCGCCAGCTCAACGTGCTCGGCAACAAGCTGAGAAAGACGCTCACAGGGCGGGCCACAATCATCAGGAATCCGGCGATGAGCAACCCGATCCCCATGATGGGGACAAGGCGCGAAGGAAAGACGAGTAAGCCCAGGGTCAGGAACATAGCAATTTGCATCAGCCAGGCAAGTCCGTCGTGAAAACGCAACAGGCTTCTTTTGTGGATGAAATCATGCTGGCTGAGAACGATACCAGCCAGATAGACGGCCAGAAAACCACTGCCGCCGACGGCATCGGTCACTCCAAACGTCAGCAATACCAGCGAGAGAGTCAGAGCCGGATAAAGACCTTCGTAACCTAATTTCAGGTGGTTGACCAGAAACAGCATTACCCTACCCATACCATAACCGAGCACCGAGCCGATGAACATTTGCAGGACAAACAAACCGATAAGGTTGACAGGCGCCACGTCAGGTTGGGTGATCAACTGGATCAGGCCGACGGTCATGAATATCGCCATGGGATCATTGCTGCCTGACTCCAGTTCCAGTAGCGGTTTCAGCCGGCCCTTGAGACCGATACCTTTAGAACGCAGTACGGAAAACACCGCCGCCGCGTCAGTAGATGAAACGATCGAGCCGAGCAGCAGGCCCTCGACCAACGAGAAACCGAGCAGGACATTTGCGGAAAACCCGACGATCAACGCGGTAATGAACACTCCCAGAGTCGAGAGGAGCAGGCCTTCTTTGATCACGGGACGGACATGGTTCCATTCCGTATCGAGTCCGCCGGAAAACAAAATCAGAATTAGCGCGATTATACCTACAGACTGCGCCAGGGCGGGGTCATCGAAATAGATGCCGCCAGGCCCGTCGGATCCCGCGAGCATCCCCAAGATCAAGAATAACAAGAGCGCAGGTACGCCGAACCGGTCCGAGATTTTGCTGACCAGGACGCTCATAAGCAGTAGGGCGGCGATGCCAATGAGTATTGTGTTCATGGATACCGTATCACTCGACCTGCACTCATCTTGGGTAAGTTGCAGGCAACCGATTGCGCATGTACGCGATGCTATCGGTCAAGGGGTGTTTTCAGTGCTTGGCTTGCGATCACGACATCGGTCTTGGCGTGCCATCGATCTGAAGCGCGATCAGCAACTCGGCATAGTCGCAAGATAGACTCCAGAGCCTTTTGTCCAATATGCGATCGTGGCCTCTCGGTGTCTTTGGCAACATCGTCCATCTATCCAGTCAACCGGTCCGGCGAGTTCATCGATGCGGCTTGGCTTTAGATCATGCCCTTCCATCAAGATAGTATTACAATACATCCCATAAACATATGAACATTTCATAAATGATCTGCCGACTTCGTGTGCCCCGCTGTGCACCACAGGTCATCCTTCGAGGGACAACACGATCTGCTTTGGGGCAAGAGCTCGCAACCTCGCCTACAGGACTAGCCAGCGGGGGGCAGAAGATGCTACTTTAATAAAAAGTGAAATAATGGGAGTGAGTGAATGCACCAACCTATACTGACAGCGATCGGCAAGGAGCTTTCGGTCCGCTCGGCCAGGGCGGCGAAAACAGGGGAAGGTGTGCTCGATGAGAGCACGTTCAACACGATAGAAGTCGATCGACTCTTTGACGCGGTCAATCACGCCAGCACCATCGCCGGACAAGCCACGCTGTACCGCTCATTAGCCCAGCCGTTGAGTTCGGTCGAGGCCATTGCGGCCAAGCAGGATGCGCTCAAAGAGCTGGACTCGAACCCTGATCTGAGAGCGCGAATCGAAGCGCTGGTACAGCATGCTGCGAAATACGAAGCAGAATTTTACCGGCTCATGTTCGGAACCTTTGTCGGCACCTTCGGCGATCCCAAGGACAAACTGGATACCGGGGGCTACGGACATAAAACGTATCGGGAAGGGACGGAACTCATGCTCGGGCTGGTCAAGGGTGCTCACGGCCTGCCGGTTCCAGAAAGTCCCTATCTGCGCGCGCGTCTTGACGCGCTCAAGGTATTTGGTACCACGCGATCGCATGCCTTAATGAAAGGCCCCGCCTACGTAACCGAGCGAGCCATCAAAACGAAGACTGAAAAGTGGCTGCTGACTCCTGCCATCAAATTCCGGCCAACCCTCTTCAAGCCACGATTGATCGTCCTGCTCGTAATCGCGATGGGTCTCTTTCTCTATTATGCCCCCCTTCTTGGGATAGCCCGGGCCGCAATGCCTGCTGTGATGGTGTTCCTGCTCCCTTCATTCATGCTGTATGGACCGATCGTCGGGGGGTTTGACAGGGACAGCATCATCTACCCCTTGCGCGATGGCTATCGAGAGTCACGCGATGTGCAACAGGCGTTGGAGGCGTTGGGACAGATCGATGAATTGCTCTCCTTTCACCGTTATGCCCAGGCCTTCGGTGGCCCGACCGTGTTGCCCAAGCTGCTTGATTCAGATCGGCACGTTATGGTCTTGGAAGCGGTCAAAAACCCTATCCTGGGGAAGGAGAATGCCGAATACGTGCCCAACGATATCAATCTGAATGGGGTGAAATTGACGTTTATCACCGGCCCCAACGGAGGCGGGAAGACCGCTTTCTGCAAAACTGTTGCCCAGGTGCAACTGCTGGCGCAGATTGGGTGCTATGTGCCGGCCGAACGGGCGCAACTCTCAGTGGCCGATCGGATCTTCTATCAGGTTCCGGAAAGCAACACGCTGGCTGACCGGGAGGGGCGATTCGGAACGGAGTTGCAACGCACGAAGGCCATCTTTTTCGCCTCGTCGCCCAGAAGCCTGGTCATTCTGGATGAGTTGGCGGAAGGCACCACCTACCAGGAGAAACTGGAGATCTCCCACACTATCCTCGGTGGATTTTACCAGGTCGGCAACAATACAATCCTGGTCACCCATAATTACGAACTGGCGGAGCAGTTTCACAAAGGAGATATCGGCCTGTATCGCCAGGCAGAGTTTGTCCATGGTTCGCCCACCTATCGGCTGGTCGACGGGATCTCGCGGATCAGTCATGCCCACAAGGTTGCTCAACGAATCGGTTTTGCGAAAGAACACATCGAGAAGCACCTGGTCGAGCGGGGCTATAGGGACGAGGAAACGACCTCGCCTGAAGAGGACGCCTCAATTTCGGATTGAGTGACCGCTGAGCAACCCTCCCCCCCTCGTTACCCCATTGAAATGTCGTTGACAAGTCCAGGAAATGGCAGGAGAATTCCGCCGAATGTGGGGATTCTTGAGTTGATGCTATATGGAACAGCATTATTGTAGTTAAACGCTCGGGCAGTTAGCCTGCCGGGCTCGCAGACAAGCCCATGGATGATCGTGTCGTGAGGTATGCCGTGGCGAAGCGAAGGAACGACGTGCAGGCAGCCGATACCAGTGGCGCTACGGTGGGTTACGAAGCCGAACTGTGGCGCATGGCCGACGCCTTGCGCGGCAGCATGGACGCAGCCGAGTACAAGCACGTTGTCCTGGGCCTCATCTTCCTCAAGTACATTTCCGACGCCTTCGAGGAGCAGCACGCCAAGCTCGTCGCCGAGCAAGCCAAAGGCGCAGACCCCGAGGATCCGGACGAGTACCGGGCGCAGAGCATCTTCTGGGTCCCGCCAGAGGCTCGTTGGACGCACCTAAAGGCGCAAGCGAAACAGACCACCATCGGTCGCCTCGTGGACGACGCCATGGCCGGCATCGAGCGCGACAACCCGGCGCTGAAGAGCGTGCTGCCTAAGGACTATGCCCGCCCCGCGCTGGACAAGACACGCCTCGGCCAACTCATTGACTTGGTCTCGAATATCGACTTTCGACCACGTCAACCCTCACCCGGCCCTTCGGCCCACCCTCTTCCAGAGGTAGAGGGCAAGGAGAAATACCCCTCTCCCGCTGGGAGAGGGGACGGGGGTGAGGGTAGACACGCCCATGATCTCCTGGGGCGTGTCTATGAGTACTTCCTCTCACAGTTTGCGAGCGCCGAGGGCAAAAAGGGCGGTGAGTTCTATACGCCGCGGTGCGTAGTCAAGCTCCTGGTTGAGATGCTCGAGCCCTACCGCGGCCGGGTGTACGACCCCTGCTGCGGCTCCTCGGGCATGTTCGTGCAGTCGGTGGAGTTCATCCGCGCACACGCCAACGGCAATGGCAATGGCGGTAAGACCAGGGCAGACATCTCGATCTACGGCCAGGAGTCGAACTACACCACCTGGCGCCTCGCCAAGATGAACCTCGCCATCCGCGGCATCGACGGTCAGATCGCGCACGGCGACACCTTCCACAACGACCGCCACGCCGACCTCAGGGCCGACTTCATCCTCGCCAATCCGCCGTTCAACGTCTCCGACTGGGGCGGCGAGCGCCTGCGCGAGGACAAACGCTGGAAGCACGGCGTGCCCCCGACCGGCAACGCCAACTTCGCCTGGGTGCAGCACATCGTTCACCACTTGGCGCCCGCCGGCGTGGCGGGCTTCGTCCTCGCCAACGGCTCGATGTCATCCAACCAATCCGGCGAAGGGGAGATCCGCAGGAGCCTGATCGAGACCGACCTTGTGGATTGCATGATCGCGCTACCCGGCCAGCTCTTCTACTCGACGCAGATCCCGGCGTGTCTGTGGTTCATTGCCCGCGACCGCAAGGACGGCAAGTTCCGTGACCGCCGCGGCCACGTGCTCTTCATCGACGCCCGCAAGCTCGGCCGCATGGTGGACCGCACACACCGCGAGCTGACCGACGAGGACATCGCCCGCATCGCCGACACCTACCACACCTGGCGCAATGTAGGGGTGGACCCCCGTGGCCACCCGGATTCAGGGCAACCACAGGGGGTTGCCCCTACGTATGTCGATATTCCAGGATTTTGCAAATCCGCCACGCTGGAGGAAATCCGCAAACACGGCCACGTCCTTACGCCCGGCCGCTACGTCGGCGCCGAAGCGCAAGAAGACGACGGCGAACCGTTCGATGACAAGATGAAGCGGCTGGTCGCAACGCTTCGCGAGCAGCAGACCGAGGCGTTGAAGCTGGATGCCGCCATCACAGCTAACCTGAAGGAGCTTGGGTATGACGCTTGAGCAATTACTCAAGGACGAGCGCGACGCCATCCTGCGCATTGCAGTCAGACACGGCGCGTACAATATTCGGGTGTTTGGGTCCGCTGCTCGCGGCGAAGCTCTGGAGGACAGCGATATTGATCTTCTCGTCGAGTTCGAACCGGGCCGAAGCCTTCTAGACCACACTGCCCTGGTGCTGGAACTCGAGGAACTCCTTGGACGCAAGGTAGATGTCGTTACGGAGAAGGGTCTCTACTGGCTCCTTCGCCGACGGATCCTCAAGGAAGCCCGAGCGCTATGACCAAGGACCCGCGCGTCTACCTTGCCCACATCCTGGAGTGCATTCAGAAGATCGAACGGTTCACTGCAGACGGGGAGGACCGCTTCCTTGCGGACGCAATGGTCCAGGACGCGGTCCTGCGGAACTTCGAGGTCATCGGCGAAGCCACCAAGCGGCTGGATGACGCCTACCGGACGACCCACCCGGAGATCCCTTGGCGCGCTGTTGCCGGTCTCCGAGATGTTCTCATCCATCAGTACGAAGGCGTCGAACTAGAGCGGGTCTGGGCCATTGTAGAGAGAGAATTACCGGGCCTTAGAGCGGCGATCGCCGCCCTCTTGCCGCCCCTGGAGCAACTTGAGCGGGAATTGGCGGGAGAGGAAGAACCGCCGCAGAAGAACAAATGAGCGTGCGACCGCTGTCGGCGCAACTCCTCGCGCAGCAGGTCGAGGCCGCGAAGTTGGACAAGGTGATCGTACGTAACCTTAAGGGTCTCGAGTTCGGCGGCAACGTCTGTGGAAACGAATGCATCCGATCTGACATTTATTCAGCGTTGCGTCCGTAGAGGTCGGCTTTTTGCGAAGGAAGAAGTCATGAAATGTCACATCTGCGACGGTGAAGTCAAAGGGGCGACATCCGACATGCCCTTCAAGCTCGAAGCGAACCGGATTGTCATCTTCAAGAACCTGCCGGTGCTCCAATGTGATCAGTGCGGGGAATACCTGCTTGAAGACGCCGTCATGAAGCGGGTGGAGGAAATGCTCGACCGCATTGATGCTTCGGCGGAGCTGGAAATTGTGCGCTACGCGGCGTAACGGAAGCCGTTCAAGGAGCAGATAAAGGGCAAATTGGAGGAAGATTGCGATGAACTCTGGTGCGCGCATCGCCATTGTCGATGCCGTCTGCGACGTGGAACAGAGCGAGCAGCCCTTTGGCAAGCGCTGGCGACAGGAAGAAGTTGTTCTGAACGCCGAGCATCTTGCAGCATTGCGGGAGGGCAAGATCCTGGCGCTGGACGTGCAGGAGGAATACGTGATGTTCGTGAAGCTCGACCCCGCCATCGCCGCCAACCTGAAGGAGCTTGGGTATGGCGGGTGAGTGGAAGCAGCATGAGGTCAGCCGGTTGATCGACCAGGGCACGCTCTTCATCGGCGATGGCTACCGTGCCAAGAACGAGGAGCTCACGACTTCCGGCTTGCCCTTTGCCCGCGCCGGGAACGTCAACGGCGGCTTTCAGTTCAACGATGCCGATCACTTCCCCGAAGAGAACCTCGCGCGAGTCGGCAACAAGGTTAGCCAGCCCGGCGATGTTGTATTCACCTCGAAGGGGACCGTCGGACGCTTTGCCTTCGTGCGCCCGGACACAGCACGATTCGTTTACTCGCCGCAGCTCTGCTTTTGGCGTTCTCTTGATCCGAGCCTGATCGAGCCTCGCTTCCTCTTCTACTGGATGTTCGGGCGAGAGTTTTTCGTTCAGTTCAAAGGCGTCGCCGGGCAGACCGATATGGCCGAGTACGTAAGCCTGACCGATCAGCGGCGTATGCACATCATCCTTCCGCCACCGGATGAACAACGCGCCATCGCTCAGATCCTCGGCACACTGGACGACAAGATCGAGCTGAACCGGCGGATGAGCGAGACGCTGGAGGCGATGGCGCGGGCGCTCTTCAAGTCGTGGTTCATTGATTTCGATCCCGTCCGTGCCCGTAGGGGCGACCCCCCGTGGTCGCCTAATGGATGGGCAGGCACGGGGGCCTGCCCCTACATTAGGCCGACGATTCTCGACCTCTTCCCAGACCGCTTCGAGGACTCCGATCTGGGCGGGATTCCGGCGGGGTGGGAGGTGAAGCCGTTACCCGAGGCCATCGAGGTCAACCCGACGCGACCGCTACGGAAGGGAGAGATCGCGCCCTATCTCGACATGGCGAACATGCTTACGCGAGGCCATTCCCCCGATGAGGTGGTCGATCGGCCCTTTGGGTCGGGTATGCGATTCGTGAACGGGGACACCTTGGTCGCACGCATCACGCCGTGCTTGGAGAATGGAAAGACCGCCTTCGTGGACTTCCTGACGGACGGCCAAGTCGGCTGGGGGTCCACCGAGTACATCGTCTTGCGCCCGAAGCCGCCCCTGCCAGCAGAGTTTGCGTACTGCCTCGCGCGCAGCAATGGGTTCCGCGACTTCGCCATTCAGAGCATGACGGGTTCCAGCGGGCGGCAGCGGGTGCCCGCGGAGTCGCTCGCCCACTTCCGGTTGGTAGCGGTGTCCAAGCCCATTGCGGAGTTGTTTGGACGACTGGTCAAGCCGCTCTTCGCGCGAGCAGGTGATGCGGTCAAAGAGTCTCGTTCTCTCGCCGCCCTGCGCGACACGCTGCTGCCCAAGCTCATCTCCGGCGAGCTGCGCGTTACCGCGGCTGAGGCGGGGGTCGCATGATCGACCCCATCCAGTCCCTCGCGTTCTCGATCCAGGCCAATCGCGGCGTCTATGCGGTGTTGCTCGGTTCGGGAGTATCTCGGGCCGCGAAAATTCCAACAGGCTGGGAAATTACTCTTGATCTTGTCCGAAAGCTCGCCGAGGTCTCAGGCGAGCCATGCGACCCATCACCAGAGCAATGGTACCGAGAAAAATTCGGGCGAGATCCTGACTACTCTGCAGTACTGGACGCAATAGCAAAGACTCCCGCTGAACGTCAGCAGCTATTGCGTGGCTATTGGGAAACGACGGAACAAGAGCGGGAAGAGGGGGCAAAACAACCGACGATAGCGCACCGAGCAGTTGCGTCCCTGGCTGTGCAGGGATTCGTGAAGGTCATCATCACGACCAACTTTGATCGGCTCATGGAAACCGCATTGGTGGACGTTGGAATCGCACCCACCATTTTGAGCACGCCCGACCAGGTGCATGGAGCATTGCCGCTCATTCACACGCGTTGTTGCATATTCAAGGTGCATGGCGATTATCTCGATACTCGTATTCGTAACACGCCCCAAGAGCTTTCCACTTACCCTGCCGAGTTCGACACGCTGCTTGACCGGATATTTGATGAGTTTGGTCTTATCGTGTGTGGTTGGTCGGCGGATTGGGATGAGGCGCTTCGTAACGCCCTGCTGCGTGCACCTTCCCGGCGTTTTGCAACCTATTGGGCAGTGCGAGGCGAGCCAAGCCAGGCGATACAACAGCTCATTGCCCATCGGGGTGCGCAAGTAGTCCCAATCCGGGATGCCGATTCTTTCTTTCAGTCGGTTCAGCAACAGGTCCAATCCCTTGAGGAGTTCTCGCGTCCCCATCCGCTTTCGACCGAGGCTGCGGTCGCAAGCCTGAAGCGTTACTTAACCGAACCTCGCTTTCGCATCCAGCTTGCCGATCTGGTTGGTGATGAGGTTGAGCGTATTGTCGAAGGCACGTTAGGGGAGAAGTTTGCCGTACAGGGTGGACCCGCTCCCGATAATGCGTCAGCTACTTCTCGCGTACGGGCCTACGAGGCCGCCTGCAAAACCCTGTTGGCGATGGCTCCTATTGGCGGATTCTGGGTAGAAGAACAGCATTACTACATCTGGCAGAGTACTTTAGATCGGTTATCCTCCGTGAAGTCGGGAGGTGGTTCCACGCTGTGGTTGGAGTTGCAGCGATACCCCGCCACGCTGTTTTTGTACGCCTTGGGTCTCGGTGCGATCGAGGCAGGCCATCTACGGTTCCTCGGCCGCCTGTTTGCTACCCATGTTCATCGCGAAAACCGCGAGGACATTCCGGCGGTTCAGTTGCTTCCGCCGTTCTGTCTTTTCGAGTATGGTAGGGAACAAGCGTTTCGTCTTCTCGAAGGCATGGATAGACGTTATGCCCCACTGAATGACCGGCTCCACGAGACTCTGCGTGAACCCGTCAAACGCCTAATACCGAACGATAGCCGATACACGCTTGTGTTCGACAAGCTAGAGATTCTCATGGCGTTGGGTTATGCAGATCACGCCAAGCGAACCAAGGACCGATACTGGGCTCCACCAGGGGCATATGGTTATCGCAGGGAAAACAGGACTCGCGTCATGCAAGAGATTCAGGACTCGATCTCCAGTATGGGAGACCAATCCCCGTTTGTGCGGAGCGGTATCTTCGGAGACTCGGCTGAGGCGTGCGCTCAGGCGATTTCCGCCTTTGGCGAGTTCGTAGAAGAGTTGAGCCGGGCATGGCGGTGAGTACAACTATGCTTGATCATCAATTCAACCTGAACGTGGCCCGATGAGCCGTTTCACTGAATTCGTCGTCGAAAAGGCCGCGCTCGCCTGGCTGGAAGCCATCTGCTGGCGCGTCGCTCACGGCCCCGACATCATGTCGATCGAGTTGCGGGTGAAGGACGCGGAGAAGATGGTGGGGGTCGCGCTATGACTTCCAGGGAGATGCCGTTCGACCAGATCGGGTATTGGTCGGAAGTAAAGATCGACATCATCAAAGAGTACGCCGCTGCCTACTCGAAGATCCTTGGTGCTCAAAAGAGCCCGAGCCTCTACCACGTTTACATCGACGCCTTCGCGGGTGCAGGCCTCCATGTCTCGAAAACCTCGGGCGGATTTGTTCCGGGGAGTCCCCTGAACGCCCTGTTGGTCCAGCCACCGTTTCGAGAATACCATTTCATCGACCTCGATAAGCAGAAGGTTGCCACGCTGGAGGCGTTAGCCAAAGAGCGACAGGATGTCCGCATCTATCACGGAGACTGCAACCGCGTCCTTCTCGATAGCGTGTTGCCGCAAGTTAAATGGGAAGCGTACCGCCGCGCGCTCTGCATCTTGGACCCGTACGGCTTGCACCTCGACTGGAAAGTCATTACGGAGGTCGGCCGCATGCGGTCGGTCGAGATCTTCTTGAATTTCCCCGTCGCCGACATCAACCGCAATGTTCTCTGGCGGGACCGCAGGGGAGTCTCACCTGAGCAAACGCGGCGTATGAACCGGTTCTGGGGGGACGATTCTTGGAAGCAGGTTGCCTACACGTCTTCATTGCAAACCGAGCTGTGGGGTCCTCCAGCGGAGGAAAAAGCGTCGAATGAGGCCATGGCCGAGGCCTTTCGTAAACGCCTCAAAGAAGGCGCCGGTTTTAGTAATGTTCCAAAGCCGATCGCGATGCGCAACACACAGAACGCCGTTGTCTACTATCTCTACTTCGCGTCGCACAAGCCCGTTGCTGAGGATATCGTTCAAGACGTCTTCGCAAAATATTGCGACCGAGGAGCCACGTGATGTCACAATCGTCCATCGAATGGACCGAATCCACCTGGAACCCACTGACCGGCTGTACCAAGGTAAACCCCGGTTGCAAGTTTTGCTATGCCGAACGGATGACCAATCAGTCGCTGCGGGAGCGGTTTCACCTCGGGGAGGACAAGGCCGCGATTGCATCGCAGATTATTGCAGCGACGATTGAAGCGGGATTGATCAAGGCGGACGAAAGCGTCGGCGGGTCGAGGAAATTTGCACGTTACCTGCCCTTCTGGGCCTAATTTTTATTTAAGAGCCAGCTGACAGAGAATAAGGTCCTGAACACAAAAGCGTTATTTAACAATAGGTTGCTTATTTAAGGCTTTCCCCGCGGGGGCGGGAAAATGACCTCATTTACTGAATCCGTCATCGAAGACGCCGCCCTCGGCTGGAGCGCCAAACGCGGCCTCGGGATCGCAGCGGGAGAGACTGTCGCTGAACGGATTATAGGATTGTCTCTATGACCGACAACCTTTCAGATTTTCTCGTGTTTGTTGATGAGAGCGGGGATCATGGGTTGGAGGCCATCGATAAGGATTACCCATTGTTTGTGTTGGCCTTCTGTATCATTCAGAAGCGCGAATATGTCGAACGCCTCACTCCCGCTCTTCAAGCATTTAAACTGAAACATTTCGGCCACGATAATGTGGTGCTCCATGAGCGGGAGATTCGGAAAGACATCGGCGACTTTGCCTTTCTGAAAACGTCGGCACGGAAAGAGGCGTTTTCCAATGAACTGGCCGACATTGTGGCTGCAACTCACTTTACGTTGGTCTGTACGGTTATCCGCAAGGAGCTTCTCAAATTGCGGTACACCAAACCGGAGAATCCCTACCACGTGGCGCTTGGGTTTGGACTCGAACGGGTATCGTACTACCTCAAGTCTCAGGGGGTCGGAACGTCGGTCACGCACGTTCTCGTGGAGCGGCGTGGAAGAAAAGAAGATGCTGAGCTTGAGCTTGAATTTCGTCGAGTGTGCGATGGCGGGAATTATTCGGGCGAACGGTTATCCTTTTCGATGTCATTCGTCCATAAGCAAGCGAACTCTCCCGGCCTGCAATTGGCCGACCTTGTGGCTCGTCCAGTAGGGCTCAGTGTTCTTCGGCCTACTCAACCGAATCGTGCGTTTCAGATTCTTGAGGACAAGTTTTACCGAAATGCTCAAGGCAAGCGGGACGGATGGGGGCTCAAATGCTTTCCCTGAAAACAAAAGGCCCCGACGAATCCGCCGAGGCCTCTTGCCGACCAGGAATCCCCAGTCCAATAGCTCTTTCCTGGAATTAAGATATACTGTCTTAGTCGGCTTCGTCAAGAACAATCTTGACCGGCCGTGCATGGGAGTGTTTGTGTATAGCCAATCGTGAGGCTGAAGTTTCCGAAAACGGGTTGGTAAAAAAGGAAGACGCCGTGTCGGAGGTTGCCCTCACGATCCTGCTAGTAACGGCGCAGTCACGGCGTAACTGCACTTTACGACTACAAGAGATGGATGTCAAGCTTAAATGATGATGCTGTATAAACTAAACCTATGAGCGCCTTCACTGAATCCGTTGTTGAAGAAGCTGCCCTTGCCTGGCTCGACAGCCTCGGTTGGACGGTCCGGCATGGTGTGGAGATCGCACCGGGCGAGCTGTGGGTGAGGGGTACGATGTGCTTCCTGAAGGAAAGCGGTTCATGAACCGCGCCGACATGGGTCGGGCGACCACGGGGGGTCGCCCCTACAACCATGCAACCCATCGCCGCCGATCGATTCGCCTGAAGGACTACGACTATTCCCAGGCCGGGGCGTATTTCGTCACCATCTGCATGCAGGACCGGGTCTGCCTGTTCGGGGAGGTAGTGGAAGGGAAGATGCGGTTGAATGAGGCCGGGCGGATGGTGCACGCAGTTTGTGAAGAATTGCCCGTGTTCTATCCTGGCGTGGACATCGACGCATTCGCCGTCATGCCCAATCATATCCACGGCGTTATCGTCCTCACAGGTGCGGATATGGTAGGGGCGACCCCCTGTGGTCGCCCTGATGCAGGGCAGGCGCAGGGGCCTGCCCCTACACGGTTGTCGTTGCCGGATGTGGTGCATCGATTCAAGACCCTGACGACGAAACGGTACGCTGACGCGGTTAGGGATCACGGTTGGCCGCCGTTCGCAAGGCGTCTTTGGCAACACAACTACTACGAACACATCATCCGTAACGAAGCATCGTTGAATCGCATCCGGCAATATATCGTTGACAATCCAGCACGGTGGGCGTTCGATCGCGACAACCCCGATGCCGTTACGCCGGAATTAGAGGACAGATGGCGGACCTAAGGGAATCCACAGTCGAAGATGCCGCCCTCTCGTGGCTTGAGAGCCTCGGTTGGACGGTCAAGCACGGCCTGGATATCGCGCCTGGGGTGCTATTTGCCGAGCGGACGGACTACGGGCAGGTGGTGCTCGCCCAGCGACTGCGCGATGCGTTGGCGCGGCTCAACCCGGAGCTTCCCGCCGAGGCCCTGGACGACGCCTTTCGTAAGTTCGCTCGGCTTGAAGGGCCAACGCTTGAGGCGCGCAACCGCACGCTCCATCGGCTGCTTATTGAAGGTTTCCCGGTGGAATACCTTCAACCCTCACTCCGGCCCTCTCCCAGTGGGAGAGGGGGGAGCGAAGCGGAGGGTGAGGGTTCGCGTCTGACTTACCGGATCGCGAAAGTCATCGATTTTGAGAATCCAGACGCGAATGACTGGCTTGCGGTGAACCAGTTTACGGTTTCGGAGAATAAGCATACGCGCAGGCCGGATATCGTGCTGTTCGTCAACGGTTTGCCGCTTGCCGTCATCGAGCTGAAGAATCCCACCGACGAGGAGGCGACGATCTGGACGGCTTTCAAGCAACTCCAGACCTACAAGGCCGAACTTCCCACCCTCTTTGCGTTCAACGGACTGCTGATCATCTCCGATGGCGTCGAAGCTCGGATCGGCACGCTTACCGCCGGCCGCGAGTGGTTCAAGCCCTGGCGGACGGTCTCGGGCGAGAGCCTGGCGGAATCTCACCTGCTCGAGCTTCAGATACTGATTGAGGGTGTCTGTGACCAGCAGCGGTTCCTCGACATGGTCCGCGACTTCATTGTGTTCGAGGACGATGGGAGCGGCGCCCTCATGAAGAAGATGGCCGGGTATCACCAGTTCCACGCCGTCCAAGTCGCGGTCCAGGAGACCTTGCGCGCGGCGCGGCTCCAGGCGGAAATGACCGGTGTGACCCAGGGCACCGGTAGATACGAGACCGGGAGGTACCCCGGCGGCGAGCCTGGCGACCGGCGCGTGGGTGTGGTGTGGCACACGCAGGGTTCGGGTAAGAGCCTGACCATGGCCTTCTACGCCGGCCGCATCATCCGCGAGCCGGCGATGGAGAATCCGACGCTCGTCGTGCTTACGGACCGGAACGACCTGGACGACCAGCTCTTCGGGACCTTCTCGCGCTGTAAGGACCTACTGCGCCAACCGCCGGTCCAGGCCGAGAGTCGAGCACACTTACGCGAGTTGCTCTCGGTTGCCGCGGGCGGTGTGGTGTTCACCACGATCCAGAAGTTCATGCCTGACGTAGGGGCAGGCCCCCGTGCCTATCCTTATTCTGGGCAACCACAGGGGGTTGCCCCTACCTTGTCGGACCGGCGCAACATCGTGGTCATTGCCGATGAGGCGCACCGCAGCCAGTACGACTTCATCGACGGCTTCGCGCGGCACATGCGCGACGCGCTGCCGCACGCCTCGTTTATTGGCTTTACCGGCACGCCCATCGAGCTGCAGGACGCCAACACGCGGGCGGTGTTCGGCGACTACATCAGCGTCTACGACATCCAGCGTGCGGTTCAGGACGGGGCGACCGTCCCGATCTACTACGAGAGCCGTCTGGCGAAGCTCGCGCTGGATGAAGCGGAGCGTCCGAAGATCGATCCGGAGTTCGAGGAAGTCACCGAGGGGGAGGAGGTCGAGCGTAAGGAAAAGCTCAAGACCAAATGGGCGCAGCTCGAAGCCATCGTCGGCGCCGAGAAGCGCCTGAAGATCGTCGCGCAGGACATCGTCGAGCACTTTGAGAAGCGGCTCGAAGCCATGGACGGCAAGGCGATGATCGTCTGTATGAGCCGCCGCATCTGCGTCGAACTGTACAGCGAACTCGTCCGGCTTCGTCCTAACTGGGCGCACGATGACGACGACAAGGGTGCGATCAAGGTCGTGATGACCGGTTCCGCGTCCGATCCTCCGGACTGGCAGCCCCACATCCGCAACAAGCCGCGGCGCGAGGCGCTCGCCAACCGGTTCCGAGATGCCGCTAACCTGCTCCGGATCGTGCTCGTGCGCGATATGTGGCTCACCGGCTTCGACGCGCCGAGCCTGCACACGATGTACGTGGACAAACCGATGCGCGGCCACGGACTGATGCAGGCGATCGCGCGGGTGAACCGGGTCTTTCGCGACAAGCCTGGCGGACTGGTAGTGGACTATCTGGGGCTCGCTCACGAGCTGAAGGCGGCGCTCGCCACCTACACCGAGAGCGGGGGCACGGGGCGCACGGCGCTCGACCAGAACGAGGCCGTGGCTGTCATGCTGGAGAAGTATGAAGTGTGCTGCGGCCTCTTCGGTCCGATCACAACGCCAACCGGCGTCGTGGGGGGCTTCGACCGGTCGAAGTGGAAGACGGGCACGCCGCAAGAGCGGCTGGGCCTGTTGCCGGCGGCACAGGAGCACATTCTACGCCAGGAGAACGGCAAGGACCGATGCCTTCTGGCCGTGCGCAAGCTGTCGCAGGCCTTCGCGCTGGCCGTACCGCACGAGGAGGCGCTGCGAATCCGGGACGACGTGGCCTTTTTCCAGGCTGTGCAGGCCGTCCTCGCCAAGCGCGCGCCGGGCGAGACCCGCCCCGAGGAGGAGTTGGACCATGCGGTCCGCCAGATCATCTCGCGCGCCGTAGCCCCTGAAGGCGTAGTGGACATCTTCGCCGCGGCGGGACTCCAGAAGCCCGATATCTCGATCCTCTCCGACGAGTTCCTGGCTGAAGTGCGCGGCATGCCGCAGCGCAACCTCGCTGTGGAGCTGCTCCAGAAGCTGCTCAAGGGCGAGATCGGCATCCGCCGCCGGAAGAACGTTGTTCAGGCCAGGTCCTTTGCCGAGATGCTGGAGCAGACGATTCGCCGATATCAGAACCGCGCCATCGAGGCGGCGCAGGTTATCGAGGAGTTGATCCAGCTCGCGAAGGAGATGCGGGAAGCGAACGCTAGAGGCGAGGCTCTGGGCTTGAGCGAGGATGAACTGGCCTTCTATGACGCGCTGGAGACGAACGATAGCGCGGTCAAGGTGCTTGGTGACGAGACCCTCCGCGCGATCGCGCGCGAGCTGGTCGAGACGGTACGCAACAACGTCACGATCGACTGGACCCTGCGCGAGAACGTCCGCGCCCAGTTACGGGTACTCGTCAAACGCATCCTGCGCAAGCATGGCTACCCGCCGGACAAGCAGGAGAAGGCAACGCAGACGGTGCTGGAGCAGGCGAGGCTGCTGTCCGCGGAATGGGCGGTCGCGTGAAGGGGCGTCAGACGGCATGGGTCGCGAGTGAGATGGGAACGGGGTGGAGGGTCAAGGATTTGATTTGACAGAACTGCCGGTTATAGCTAAATTAACAACATAGGAGATCCCCGTGCGATCCCTCTTCGTATCCACCCATCCAGGTTGTGGCAATACCCATACCGACGTTACCGAGGCTGTGACGAGATGTTGAACAGTATGACCGGGTTCGGGCAAGGGGAGTGTGTTACCTCCTCAAGACGGTACGTATGCGAACTGCAGTCGGTGAACCATCGGCATCTGGAGACGCGCGCTAGGCTTCCAAAGCGGCTTGGCGCCATGGAGTTACCAATCCAGAAGACCCTGCAGGGACGCTTTGCGCGAGGGCGGTTCGACGTGACGGTGCTGGAGGAGTTGACGGGTGAGCAGTCCTGCACGCTGCGCGTCAATCGTCCACTGGCCCACGCGTATCGTGACGCGATCAAAACGCTGCAGTCGGAACTCGGTCTGACGGGAGAGGTTACGTTGGAACTGTTGCTTTCCAGATCGGACCTGTTTGATCTGGAAGGAGAGAAACCGGGAGAGACGGATACCGACTGGCCGGCGGTCTCCACCGCGCTTGAGGGGGCGATGAACGCCCTCGCCGAGATGCGGCAGAAGGAGGGCAAGGCACTTGAGGCCGCCTTGCTCGGTTACCTGGACCTGGTTGAGGCGACCGTGGCCATGATCGTCGCCCGCGCGCCCGACGTGGTGCAAAGCTATAAGAACCGATTGGAGCTTCGACTCCAGCGCCTACTGGAAGGGAAGCCGGTCGATCCCGGACGGCTTGAACAGGAGGTTGCTATCCTGGCCGAGCGTTCGGACATCGCGGAAGAGACGACGCGGCTCACAAGCCATCTCCAGCAGTTTCTGGATCTTGTCCGGCAACCGGGTCCGCATGGCCGGCGGATGGAGTTCCTTTTGCAGGAGATGCAACGCGAGGCCAACACCATCGGCGCCAAGGCGAACGACGCCAAGACCTCGCATGATGTCATTACGCTCAAAAGCATTCTGGAACAGCTCCGGGAGCAGGTCCAGAATGTCGAATAGGAAGGGACGAACGCAGTGGCTGCAAAGTTGTTGAACGTCGGGTTCGGTAACGTGGTGGCGGTCGCCAGGATCGTCGCTATCGTCGACCCCGGCTCGGCCCCGATGAAGCGTTTGAAGGACGAGGCCAAGCAGGCCGGGAAACTGGTTGATGCCACCAACGGCAGGCGTACCCGGTCTATCATTGTGACCGATAGCGACCATATTGTGCTGTCAGCCATCCAGACCGAGACGATCGCACAGCGGTTCGAGGCCGATGCGCTATCCGATCGGCAGGGCAGGGGCGTGCGAGTAGAATGAATCGGCAACGGGTGATGGTGGTTGTGTCGGCCCCCTCTGGGGCCGGGAAGACCTCCTTGTGCCGGGAGGCCGCGCGGCGGCTACCGCGTCTGATTCACTCGGTTTCGTATACGACCCGCTCGCCCAGGCCGGATGAACAGGATGGGCGGGACTATCACTTTGTGAACGAGCCTACGTTCCGTAGAATGATTGAGGCGGGCGAATTTGCAGAGTGGGCAAGCGTACATGGTCAGCTCTATGGGACCAGCCGTTCGCTGCTGGAGAAGCAGTTCGCGGAAGGTCTTGATGTGATCCTTGATATCGATACGCAGGGTGCAGCCAAGCTCAGACAGGACTATCCGGCGGGGGTATTCGTGTTTGTCGTGCCCCCGGCCCTGGATCTCCTGGAAACCAGGCTCCGGCAGCGGCGGACCGACTCGGAGGATGAGATCCGCCGGCGCCTGGCCATGGCGAGAGAGGAGCTGCAGTACTACCGTCATTACCAGTATATTGTTGTGAACGATATCTTCGAAAAGGCCGTCAAGCAGCTTTGCTGCATTATCACTGCCGAACGAGCCCGAAAAGATCGAGTAGATCTCTCGTTTCTGGATGCGGGAATCGACTGAGGCAGGGAGGATCGTGGAGATGCCGCTTTTCCCTTTGGAACAACTGTTGACGCACGTAGACAGTAAATATCGCCTGGTCATCATCGCCGCCAAGCGCGCCAAGCAGTTGATGCGCGGCGGCGAGCACCTGATCGCTGCGAAGAGCATGAAGGCGACGTATATCGCCTTGGAGGAGATAGGTGCCGGGAAGCTGGCCTATGAGATGAAGGCCGTAGAGGGTGCGGGGGCCGTAGAGCTGGTGGGCCCGGAGGCTGGGGCGACCTGGTTCCGAAGCCTCTCCGTCGGGGACACCCTTGGCGAGGAAGAGCTGATCGAGAAGGAAGAGGAGGAAAAGGAGGGGATCGAGTTGGAGGAGGCCCCGGTAGAGTTACTCGTCGAATCAGGTGAGGAGATCGAAAAACTGGAGGTCACGGATCTCGATGCCCTGGAAGAGCCGGCGGAAGTAGAGGACGAAGCCTGAAGGTGACGGGGATCGTGCTGGCGGGCGGTAAGTCCTCGCGCATGGGTGTCAATAAGGCCTTGATCGAATTCGGGGGCAGACGGCTGATCGAGGCAACGGTGGACCGCCTCAGGGCGCTCTTCCCGGAGGTCCTGATTATCGCCAATGATCCTCCGCGATATGCCTATCTTGGTGTCAAGGTTATTCCGGATCTCATCCCCGATTCCGGCTCGCTCGGCGGGATCTATACGGGCCTGAGCGCCGCGAGCCACCACACCGGCTTCTTCGTTGCGTGTGACATGCCCTTCCTCAACGCCGACCTGATTACGCTCCTGGTTCGCGAGGCCGAAGGGTGGGACGTCGTGGTGCCGCGCGTCAATGGTGAACTGCAGCCGCTGCACGCCGTCTACGCCAAGTCGTGCCTCCCGCTTATTAAAGAGTCCATCGACGCGTCTGTGTTGAAGATTGCCCGGTTCTTCGCGAAGGCCAAGGTGAAGATCATTGAGGAGCCGGCGCTGCGGGCGGTTGACCCGCATCTTCTCGGGTTTATGAACGTCAATACCCCCCTTGAGCTGGAGCAGGCCGAGGCCGTCAGGCGACAATGCAGCCTTCAGCGATCAGCTGACAGCTAGAGCTGAAAACGGTCCCGTGATTCTGACCGCTCGTCTCGTGCTGCCGATTTCCAGCCCGCCTATCATGGACGGCGGCATCCTCATTCGCGATGGTGCCATCTGCGCGGTCGGCAAGACATCTGCCCTGATCAGAGATTTCGCAACCGAACCACACGACGATCTGGGGAACGCTGTCCTCCTTCCCGGTCTGGTCAATGCGCATACTCACCTGGAATTGACGGGGCTGCGCGGCCGCCTGCCCCTCGGTACATCGTTTACCGATTGGGCGGTTGCGCTGATCGGTCTTCGCTCCGAGTTGGATGACGAGTTCTTTGCGGCGTCGGCCCGTCTGGGCGCCACGACCCTGCTTCGAAGCGGCGTGACCTGTGTTGCCGATATTACGGCGTCCGGCAGCAGCGTCGCCCCCCTCAAAGCAGCCGGGATTCGGGGTATCATCTATCAGGAGATCCTGGGACCAGACCCTGAGCAGGCTGGGGCGAGACTCGACGCCGCCGAGGCGGCCATCCGGTCGCTTCAACTCCAAGCGAATGAAAGCCTGTTGTCGATTGGTCTGTCGCCGCATGCGCCGTACAGCCTGTCCGAGCCGCTGCTGGTGCGCTGCGCCGAACTGCTGCGGCGCCAATACCTCCCCGCGACGATTCATGTGGCGGAATCGCCCGAGGAGGTGACCTATATCGGATTGGGGCTGGGGCCGATTGCCACGAAGCTGCTGCCTGCCGTGGGTCGGCGTGCGCCATCCCATCGGGTCTGCGGCGAAAGCCCGGTTGCGTTCCTCGACCGAGCCGGCCTGCTGTCGGACCGACTGCTGGCGGTACACGGTGTTCAAATGGGAATGTCGGATCTTCGGTTGCTGAAACAGCGGGACGTAGCGCTGGCCGTTTGTCCTCGGAGCAATGACCACCTCAACGTGGGGACTGCGCCGCTGTTGCGATGTCTTGCGGTCTCACTGCGGGTCGGTCTGGGAACCGATTCGCTGGCCAGCAACGAGACGCTGAGCCTCTGGGACGAGATGCGGTTTGCGCGGCGGCTCTATGGCGAACCGGTGGCGGCGCAACAGCTCGTGACCATGGCCACACTCGGGGGGGCCGCGGCGCTTGGGATGGCCGACACCATCGGGTCGCTCGCACCCGGGAAGCGCGCCGACCTCACGGCCGTGGCCATCGATCGTTTCGACGATGCTGACCCGTATGAATTACTTGTCAATCAGGCGTCGGATGACGCAGTTGTTTTGAGTGCGGTAGACGGTAAGATCGTTCATCAACGCGAGGGGGCCACGCGGTGGCACTGTCACTAGGCAAGGTGGCATACATCAATTGTGAGCCGGTCTATTATGGGATCGAGCAGGGCGCCATTCCGGCAGAATGCCGGATTGTTGACGGGACTCCCGCCGAGTTGAACCGAATGCTTGAGGCAGGGGACCTCGATCTGTCGGTAATCTCTGCCATCGAGTATGCACGTCATTCGGATCGGTACCTGATCCTCCCTGACTTGGCGATCGGCTCCGACGGTCCGGCTGAAAGTGTCCTGTTTCTCAGTCGAGTCAAGCCCGCCAGCCTGGACGGAAGGCTGGTCCACCTCACCAGAGACTCCCTGACATCGGTCTACCTCGTGAAGCTCCTGCTCGCGAAGGTTTTCGGGGTCAGGCCGCAGTTTCTGTCTGCCACGGCGGACACGATCGATCGGCTTCCGGAAGATGTTGCCGGGGTCTTGATGATTGGTGATCCGGCGCTTCGAGCGAGGGGCCAACTCCCCTTCACCCTTGATTTAGGCCAGGGGTGGAAGGAGTGGACGGGACTGCCGTTTGTTTTTGCTGTCTGGGCGGTCCGCCGGGACGTGTATGACGATCATCGGGAAGAGACCCACCGGCTTCATCGCGCCCTCCTCAGTTCCAAACGCTACAGCCTTGCGCGGCTTGATGAGATTTGCACGACAGTCTGCCAACGGGTAGGACTGGACAGCGACACCTGCGCCACCTATCTGAAGGAGCGCCTCTCTTTCGACCTGACTCCCCGGCATATCGAGGGGCTCTACCGGTTTTTCACGCTGTTAGAGGCGGAAGGGGACCTGCCGTCTACGCCTGTATTGGAGTTCATCGATGTCGTGTAAGGGCAAATGGCCGTTCGCCCCTACGGCTTCTTCGATTCTTTACTTTCAGCCTTCGTGCCTCCGCTATCGGTTGAGGCCGCCTTTTTCTCCGCTGCCATAGCCTTTTTCCGCTCGGGGTTGGCGTAGTCGGTGACATACCACCCCGATCCCTTAAAGAGCAGGCCAGGGGCAGAGAAAATCTTGTGGACCTTCCCCTCGCACAATACGCATTTTTTGATCGGTTTGTCTGAGATCTTCTGGATTACTTCGAACCTGTGATGACAGACCTCACATTCGTATTCGTAAATCGGCACAAACGCCACCCCCTTTTCGACCGGCCTCACAGGAGGACGATCAGCCACAGTATGCCTCCGTTGTCGTACGCTCGTCGCAGGAGCCGCTTCGGCTCAGCCGCACAAAAACGTAGGATAAGCCACGGAGTCAGCAATGTCAAGGTGGCGCGCCTCTGGCTTTTTCGTATTGCAATGAACGCAACCCCAGGGGTAGGATGAGCTGATGAAAATCCTATGCGCGGCTTCTGAGGCGGCGCCGTTCGCCCACACGGGCGGACTGGGCGACGTGGCCGGCGCCTTACCAAAGGCGCTCAGCCGGTTTGGACACGATGTCCGGCTTATTATGCCGCTCTACCGGGCTGTGGACGCGCGACAACACCGGCTTCGGACTGTCGCAGATGGGCTGAGCGTTTCGACAGCCTCCGGCCCGCTGGCCATAGATGTGCTGGAGGGAAACCTCGCCGGCGGGGTGCCTGTCTATTTTGTTCGCCATGATCCGACGTTTCACCGTACCGGCCTGTACCAGAGCCCATCTGCTGAGGATTATCCCGATAACACGGAGCGCTTTGCGCTGTTTTGCCGATCAGTCCTGGAGGTGTGCCGGCGAGTCGATTTCCAGCCGGAGGTGTTGCACGCCCACGACTGGCAGACGGCGCTGCTGCCCGTCTACCTCAAGACCACCCTCCTCGACGATCCATTTTTCCGGCCGACTGCGACTGTCTTTACCATTCACAACCTGGGCTACCAGGGCCTCTTCCCTCCAGAGGTGTTTCCGAGGTTGATGCTGCCTCGAGAGCTGTTTACGCCGGCGGGGCTTGAGTTTTACGGGAAGGGGAATCTGCTGAAAGGCGGGTTGCTCTTCGCCGACCTGCTGACCACCGTGAGTCCCCGCTATAGCCGGGAGATCCAGACTGCCGATCAAGGGTTTGGTCTGGACGGCGTCCTTCGAGAACGGCGGAGCGATTTGTTCGGCGTATTAAACGGGATCGATCCCGAGGAATGGAACCCAGCCGGCGATCCTCATATTGTCGCCCATTATACGGTCGACGACCTTTCAGGTAAGGCCCGGTGCAAGGCGGATCTGCAGCGGCGGCTCAAGCTCCCGGTCAGGGCGACGGTGCCGCTGCTGGCTGTGATCTCCAGGTTGGCCGGACAGAAGGGACTCGATCTGCTATGCGATATCCTGGAGACATTGATGGCGTTGAACGTGCAGCTCGTCCTGCTGGGGAGCGGTGAGAAGGGGCTCGAGACGACATTTCGTGATGCGGCGGCCAAATACCCGTCCAAGCTGGCTGTTCGGATCGGTTTTGACACGCCGTTGTCGCATCAAATCGAGGCGGGCGCCGATCTCTTCCTGATGCCGTCGCGATACGAGCCGTGCGGCCTCAATCAGATGTACAGTTTGGCCTACGGAACCATTCCGGTTGTCCGCGCGACGGGCGGATTGGACGATACCGTTATCCATTTCGACCCTGTGGCGGGGCAGGGAAACGGATTTAAGTTCGAGGACGCTACGCCGGCCGCCTTTCTCCAGACTATCTGGCAGGCTTTAGAGTTATATCGCGAGAAAGCCCTGTGGCTTCAGGTGATTACTCATGCCATGACGGCCGATTTCACCTGGGATCGCTCTGCTAGAGAGTACGAGCAGCTCTACCGGCGCGCTGTCGAGAAGAAAGGTGGACAGCCGTAGCATTATACTGTACTGTGTTGTCGCTTGGTGACGGGTAATCGTAACCTAACGGAAAGGGGAGAGCTGCATGGGTGTGTGGAAGAGATTGGGGATCGGACTGCTGACCATCACGATGTTGATCGGAGGAGGCATGGCTTCAGCGCAAAAGGAGCAGCCAAAGGAGCCGGACCCCTTCCAAAATCTAGGGCTTTCGGCCGATCAAAAAAGCAAGCTTGATACGGCCAAGAAAGAGCGAATATCGGCGCTGGGCGCGACCCAACAGAAAGTCATTGGGATTCGGCAGAAGCTGATGGCCCTCGTCGCGGACAAGAAGGCCTCAGATCGAGAGATCGATAAGGTTGTTGACGACTGGGCCGCGGCAGACAAAGAGGCCCTGAAGACAGAAACAAAGTTCTATAAGGCGATACGGCAGGTACTCACCCAAGAGCAACTCACGACGCTGAGCAAGGGTGGCAAGTAACCGCGTAAGTATCCCCCGCGTGATCAGCAGGTCTGAGGTCTGAGTTAGGGCGACCCTGTACGCTCCTCCGGTCCGGTGACGGGAGCGGTCCAGCGGATCGGCTCCTTGCGGTAGGGTTCTTTGAGGTGTCGCTTTGCCAAGTCCTTGGCGATGCTGTCGGTTCTGATGGCCAGCGTCATCCGGTAGCTGCGCTCCGCATCCGTCCGCTTTCCCGACAGGTCATAGATCATGCCGGTGCGGGTCCAGGCCCACGCCGTTACCCAGGCGTAGCGAGTAGTTGGCTGTTCAATGGCCTGTCTAAAGAAGTCCAAAGCCACGGGGTAGTCGCCTCGATCCATGTAGATCTTCCCCATAAGCTGTAGATACCGCGGCAGCATCTCGTACGTAAAATGATTCCGACTATGATTAAGGTTGCTGCGAATGCGGCGGCCGATCTCCAGTGCCTCAGTGAATCGTCCCAGTTCGGAATAGACCAGGGCCGCCTGGAAATACAGATCCGGGTTGCCGGAGAAGCGGCGGAGTAACTCTTCAGCCAGCGGTAGGGCCTTCTCGTACTCTTTTTCGACGCCGGTGTAAGTGTGCAGGAGGGCGAGCTTCGCCAACATCCGTGTCGTCTGGCCCCGCTCGCTTGCAATTGTCAGCTCCCGTAGACCTCGCTCTCGGTCGCTTGGCGGCAGCGCCAGGTGTATCAAGGGCCGATAGAACCAGGCAATTCTGGAGAGTGTGTAGTCGTACAGCCCCAAGCCATAGTAGGCATCATACCTGATTGGTTGGTGTAACAGGCAGGCATCGAGATACGATTTAGTCTGCTTGATCGCCTCGTAGGCCGAGAAATAGTTGCCAAGGGCTCCGTCGATCATCGCCTTGGAGCCCCAGGCCATCCCGAGGAAGAGTAGGAGGTCGGACTCTTCAGGGGCCTGTTTGAGACGCACCTCCGCCTTGGCGATGAGCGCCTGCATCGTGGCGAGGAAGGCATCCATCTCCTCGCGGGTCGGTTCCCGATCCTGCAGACGGGCAAATGTCACGAAGGCTCGATAGAACGGCGCCAGCAGACCGGTCCTGTCGACGTCATCAAGGCGGGCAAATGCCTGCTCGGCCAGGTCGTAGTCCAGGTTGAGCAGGTGATCGGTCCCGGCCGCCGCTAACTCCAAGGTTTTCATATTGATCCAGGGGTCGGCTCGGCTCAGATCGGGCGGCAACAGGACCAGCAATCCAAGGATCACACTGCAGCAGGCTCGCCTGCCTGCGCCGAGGCTTCGGTAGGCAGGCCACCCTTTGGTCCTCGAAAATGCCCAGTGCTCCATTCTCCATGCCCCCTTTATCCAACCCTTACTCTACCGTGCCCTGCCTTGTCAATGCCAGAACTTCATGGTATCGTGACGCCATGCAGCTTACGATCCTCGGGTCCGGAACCGCCATCCCAAGCCTTACACGTGGATCGCCCGGTCTCCTGGTCGAGGTGGCCGGTTCGTCGCTGCTGTTCGACGGCGGCCCGGGTACGCTCCCCAGACTCCTCAAGGCGGGGATTGCGGTCACTGAACTCGACCGAGTGTTCTACACTCACCTCCATCCGGATCATAGCGGTGATCTGGTTTCGCTCCTGTTCGCGCTCAGAAATCCGGTGTGGCGGCGGACCAAACCGTTGTACATCACAGGGCCAAAGGGATTTCTGGCATTTTACGAAGGCCTGACTCGACTGTACGGCGACTGGATCGACGCAAAAACGTATGAGCTGGTGCTCCACGAGACGCTCACGGAGGTGACTGAAGCCGAAGGGTTCCGGGTCATCCCCCGTGAGGTCGTGCACATTCAACATAGCCTCTGCTACCGGATCGAGTCGGATGATGGCAAGAGCCTGGTCTTCTCAGGCGACACGACCTATTGTGACGCGATGATCGAGGCCGCCAAGGGGGCGGACCTGCTGGTGCTGGAGTGCGCGGCCCCCGATGAGCAGCCGATGAAGGTTCATCTGACCCCGACAGAGGCCGGCCGGATCGCGGCCCTGTCCGGCTGTCGGCGGCTGGTTCTGACACATTTTTACCCGAGTTGCGAGGCATACGACCTTATAACCCCCTGCAAGAAACTCTTTGACGGCGAGGTGATCCTCGCGGAAGATCTGATGCGCGTATCGGTGTAGGAAGCAGTGAGGAGATGCGTAAGACACCCGAACTGATCGTGGCCCTCGATGTGGGAGACTTGGCTTCAGCCGCCGCGCTCGTTGACCGACTCTACCCCGCAGTGACACTGTTCAAGGTGGGCCTGCAGCTCTTTACGGCCGAAGGCCCTCGGGCGGTGGAGGCGGTGCAACAGCGAGGCGGTCGGGTGTTTCTGGATCTCAAACTTCACGACATCCCGAATACGGTAGCCGGAGCGGTCTGCGAGGCGGCACGGCTCGGGGTGGTTATGTGCACGCTGCACGCCTCCGGCGGGCGGTCGATGCTGCAGGCCGCCGCGCAGGCGGTTGCCGGTGGCGGTTCGTCCATGCAGCTTCTGGCGGTGACGGTGCTGACCAGTCTGGACGCGCGAGGCCTTGAAGAGGCCCTCGGCAGTCCGCTCGATGTGGCGGCGCAGGTCGTGCGTATGGCCTCGCTTGCGCGGGAGGCCGGGGTGGATGGCGTCGTGGCGTCGCCTCACGAGATTGGCCTGCTGCGAGCCGCCCTGGGTCCGTTGGCGCGCCTCGTCATCCCGGGCATCCGTCCGGCATGGGTTGCAGCCGGGGACCAGCGTCGGGTCATGACTCCGCGCGAGGCGGCCGTCGCGGGCGCAGACTACCTGGTAATCGGCCGACCGATCACAGCGGCCGCCGATCCGGTCAAGGCGACCGATAGAATTCTGGATGAGCTCAGGGCGGTGGCATGAGATGACACCCGATCTGTTTGACCGCGTTGATCGACTATCAACCCCACCTCAGAAAGTTCCGGGGCCGCTGGCGGACCGGATGCGTCCAAGGACGCTTCAGGAGTTCGTCGGACAGGAGCACCTGCTCGGGGAGGGAAAGCTTCTCCGGAGGGCCATGGAGGCGGGAGAACTCCCATCGCTGATTCTGTGGGGACCGCCTGGTTCAGGCAAGACGACGCTTGCCTTCCTGCTGGCAGATTGGTGCAAGGCGACCTTTGTACCGTTCTCAGCCGTCACCTCCGGGATCAAAGAGATTAAAGAGGTTATTGCTCGCGCCCGGCAGGAGCGCGTCTATGGTCGGCGGACGCTTCTGTTCATCGATGAGATCCACCGTTTCAACAAGGCCCAGCAGGACGCCTTTCTACCCCATGTGGAGGGGGGCACGATCGTGCTGATTGGAGCCACCACCGAGAATCCCTCGTTCGAGGTTATTGCTCCGCTCCTGTCCAGGGCGAAGGTCGTGACGCTTCACCCGTTAGCGGAGGACGCGTTGGTGCTCATCCTCCGGCGCGCACTCGGTGATCAGGAACGGGGGCTCGGTCGCCTGCAGATTGAGGCGGATGATGATGCGCTACGCTTCATTGCGGGGCTCGGTGCTGGAGATGCCCGCGTATCGCTGAACACCCTGGAGCTGGCGGCGCAGATGGTGGAGGAGCAGTCCGATGGGAGCAGGCGGTTGACTGTGCAAATGGCCCGGGAGGCGTCAGGCAGGCGGACGCTATTGTACGATAAGACCGGGGAGGAGCATTACAACCTGATCTCGGCCCTGCACAAGAGTCTGCGGGGCAGCGACCCCGATGCCTCCCTCTATTGGCTTGCCCGAATGCTGGCATCGGGTGAAGATCCGCTGTACATTACCAGACGGCTGATCCGGTTCGCATCCGAAGATGTCGGTAATGCCGAACCGCAGGCCTTACAGGTGGCGCTGGCGGCCAAGGAGGCATACCATTTCCTCGGCTCGCCAGAGGGCGAATTGGCGCTGGCCCAGGCCGTCGTCTTCCTGGCGACCGCGCCTAAATCGAATGCCGTCTACCGGGCCTTTGGCGAGGCGCAACGGGATGTGGAGGAGGCGCCGCTCGAAGGGGTGCCGCTGCACCTGCGGAATGCCCCAACTGCCCTGATGAAAGATCTGGAATACGGTGCCGGTTATCAGTATCCGCATGATCTGCCTGAGGCCTTTGCTGACCAGGACCACCTGCCTGAACAGTTGAAAGGGCGAATCTACTACCGTCCCACCGACCGGGGTCTTGAAGCCGAGATTGGACGACGGCTTGCCGAGTGGCGCCGCCGAAAGGTAGGTACGTCACCGGAAGAAAGGAGGTAATCGGATGCGAAAGACTGTTATTGTGATGGCGCTGAGTATGGCTTCGGTATTCAGTGTTGGGATCCCCGCTGCGTGGGCCTTCACTTGCCCGATCCTGTACGAACAGTGCCAACAGGCGATCAAACAATCCAAAGCGGACGCGGCGGTGAAGCAACAGGTCAAGCAGATGTGTGAAGACGGTATTGGGCTCCACAAAAGCGGAAAGCACAAGGAGTCCGTCGAGAAACTGAATGAAGCCCTCGGACTGCTCGGGAAAAAGTAAGGGGACGCGAATGGCGAGCATTCATACGGTTGGGGTCGTCGGAGCCGGGATTATGGGATCCGGTATTGCGCAGGTTGTCGCCCAGGGAGGCTATGCCGTCGTCGTCAGAGAGGCGGAGCAGCGATTGTTGGATAAGGGAAGACAGACGATCGACGGCGGGTTGCAACGAGCCGTTGAGAAGGGGCGGATGACTGTCGCGGATAAGGCGACGATCCTTGGACGGGTAAGCTGGACCCTTGCTTTGGAGGACCTGAAAGCGGCCGACCTCATCATCGAGGCGATCACCGAGGATCTGCCGCTGAAGCAGGAGCTATTCCGCGTCCTGGATGGCCTCTGTCCGCCAACCACGATCTTTGTCAGCAACACCTCATCCATCAACATCATGTCGTTGGCCTCTGTCACCGGGCGGGCCGACCGGTTCGCCGGCCTGCATTTTTTTAATCCGGTTCCGCTGATGAGGCTGGTGGAGGTGGTGCGCAGCATTGGCACCAGCGCCGAGACCTTTCGAACCGTCTCCGATTTCGCTGCATCGCTGGGGAAGGAGCCGGTTGCGGCAAAAGATCACTGCGGTTTTATTGTGAACCGTCTGCTGGTGCCGTACCTGTTGGATGCGATTCGAGCGTTGGAGACTGGCGTTGCGTCTGCGGTCGATATCGACAAGGCGATGCGGCTCGGCTGCAACCATCCGATGGGTCCCCTGGAACTGGCCGATTTTGTCGGCCTCGATACGACCTACGCCATTGCGAACATCATGTTTGAAGAGTATCGGGAACAGCGGTACGCGCCACCCCCGCTTCTGAAGAAGATGGTGATCGCCGGCTATCACGGGCGGAAGTCGGACCGGGGCTTCTACGACTACTCCGGCCCGACGCCGCAACCGACGGACCTGGGCGTGTAATGCTATTCCGGCCGGCTACTGCACGTCTTGACAAACGAGTCGCGCGGTGTTACAAAGATCAGGCCTTTTGATGACCGGTTTATCCCCATGCGAATTTTGGGCAGGTAGCTCAGTCGGTAGAGCACAGGACTGAAAATCCTGGTGTCGACGGTTCGATTCCGCCCCTGCCCACCACCTCCTTACCTACGCCAGGGTATTTCTATGAATCTCTTGGGGCAGCGTTCTCGCGATTTCGATAATTCAGGGTGCTGCTCGAGGGGTCGTCTCGAATTATCCGGACGAATGATATGAATGATAGGGGTCATAATGAATAACTCCGAAGAGTCAGCGAGTTATCGTGGCGCCGGCGTCGATGTCGAGCGGGAAGAGCAACTGCTGTCCCGGCTGATCGAGACGGCCACCCAGACGTTCGCCTTTGTGCAAGGCGTCGGGAAGCCGGTCCTGCCGATCGGCTTTTTTGCCAACGTCATCGACCTCGGCCACGGGATGGGCCTGGCCCTCTCGACCGACGGGGTGGGCACAAAGCTCATGGTCGCGCAGATGATGCAGAAGTACGATACGGTCGGGATAGACTGTATGGCCATGAATGTGAACGATGTGCTCTGCGTAGGGGCGCGCCCAATGGCGTTTCTGGATTATATCGCGGTGCAGCACGCAAACCCGGACCTGATCAACCCGCTCATGCTGGGACTGAAGGAAGGGGCGCGTCAGGCAGGGGTGGCTATCTGCGGCGGCGAGATCGCCCAGGTCCGGGAGATGCTGGCGTCCGAGCAGGAGGGATGGGGATGCGATCTGGTCGGGATGTGTGTCGGGCATGTCCCGCTCGACCGGGTGATCGTCGGCAGGTCGGTAACGCCCGGCGATGTCGTGATCGGAATTCGAAGCAGCGGGATCCACAGCAATGGTCTGACGCTGGCCCGGCAGGTCCTGTTTGCGCAGAACGGGTATACTGTGGACACCACATTCGAGGAGCTTGGGCGAACGCTTGGAGAAGAGTTGCTGGAGCCGACCATCATCTATGTCCCGGAGGTGGTTGAGGCGCTTGCGCGGCCGCTCAACATCAAAGGGCTTGCCCATATCACGAGCGACGGGTTGCTGAACCTCCTGCGACTGGATACCGCATCGCATCCGGTTGGGTATGAGATCGACCAACTGCCGCCGATCCCACCGATATTCTCACTGATTCAGCGTTCGGGAGGTATCCCCGATTGCGAGATGTTTCAGGTCTTCAATATGGGGATCGGGTTCTGTGTCGTCATTGCTGAATCGGATGCGGAGTCGTTTATGGAGATCGTCACGCGGCACGGTCGCGAAGCGTTGCGGATCGGCCGGGTCGTAAGCGATACGGAGCAAAAGGTCGTCATTCGGCCCCGCGGCCTGGTCGGCCGAGGTAATCAATTCTTTCAGGTGTAGTCAACGATTCCGGAGCCGTCATTCCCGCGAAGTTTGTCCCCGCAGGCTGTAAGCGGGGAGCGGGAATCCAGGATGTTCTGGATTCCGGAGCCTGCCCCGGACCCGATCCGGGGTCAAGCCCGAAATGACAAGCACCGTGAAAGGACTCGGGACACCGCACCGGGCTGCCGTTGCCCGATAACCGGGTCTCGGTACGGTCGTAAGACTTCTGGATTTGAAAGCGCAAATAGGGTGTGATACCATTGAGTTATCCTTGATAGCGAAAGGGATGGCTCAATGGGACGGGGATCCGGATCGACAGCTCCGACCGTAGCCCTCATCACGGCTATCTGCCTGTTGTGGATCTATCCGTATTGTTTTTTCCACCAGGCTAGTACTGGCACCTCTCACTATGTCGCTTTACCTGACTTCGAACACGGCTCATCTTCTCCTTCTCCCGCCCTTTGCGATGCTCACCTGCTGCATGCAGCAGTAACCGGTCAAGAGACGGGCGCCGGCACAAAGGCCGGTCTCAGCCTCCAAAGTGTTCCTCCGCCGGCAACCCTCTGCGAACAGTTCTGGGGCAGCAGGCACCACGAACTGAGCGGCACGTTACTGCCCGGTTCCCGATCTGCCTCACTTGCCTCTTCCAACAAGCTGCATAGCCTGTATGCGGTCTATCAGATTTAATGACTCCGCTGCCTGATCGCTCACAGGCATCTCCTCGACCATGCAGCCGGTTTTCTGTCGATCGCTTATCTAGAGAGGGGATCGCCTTTCAACTTCCTTGATTCCATTGTTGGCGAGTCGTCCATGGTGCAAGTAAGGCAACTGGTGAGTGTGATAGCGCTGGCGCTCGCTGTCACGGCGAGCGGGTGCGGCGAGCAAAAGACCGCGCCCGCGCCGCGCGAGGCGGATAAGGCAGCACATCCGGCCGGTCCGGACGGGCATCCGCATGATCAGGAACCACAGAGCGGAGAGCGCAAGGAGACGGCGGGATCTGGCGAGGCGTCACTCGGCGTCCGATTGACCCCCGAAGAGCGGGAGAATATCGGTCTGAAAACCGAGGCAGTACAACTCCGGCCGATTGAGGATGTCCGGAAGCTCAATGGGATTATCCGACCGCATCCCGATCGGGTCGCGCAGGTCACCAGTCGCGTATCGGGCATCGTGCTCAGTATGCATGCGTCGCTTGGCGCCTGGGTCAGGCGGGGCGATGATCTGTTGGACATCAAGAGTGTGGAACTGGAACGGCTGGAGCTGAGCCTGATTCAGGCAGAGAACAGGCTGGCACTGACGAAGCTGGATCTGGAGCGCACGCGACAACTCGTTGAACGGGAGATTATCGCGCGAAAGGAGTTGCTGAAACTCGAGAACCAACATCGGGAGAACCTGAATGAGATCGAGAGCCTGACGCGCCAACTGAACTTTCTCGGCCTGCCCCAGGAGGCAATCAAGCGAATTCGTGAGGAGCACACGGTTGCTACGCTGCATCTGCCGGCCCCCATCGGCGGGACGATCGTCGAGCGCAACGTTGTGATCGGCCAGGCGATTGAACCTAATGTCGCTTTAATGAAGATTATCGATCCCTCCATCATGGTCGTCGAGGGAGAGGCGTTCGAGGATATCCTGCCGGTGCTTCAGCTTGGGCAGAAGGTGCGGGTAGTGATCGCTGCGTATCCGGATGAGATCTTCGAGGGGAAGATCAGTTTTATCAGTCCGACGGTCAACCCGACGAAACGAACCATTTCTGTCTGGGCAGAGGTCATGAATCGCCGGGGGATGTTGAAACAGGATCTCTTTGCCCAAGTCTATGTAATTGTGGGCGAGCAGCACAGAAGTCTTACGATCCCGGTTGAGGCCCTTATCAGCGCTGAGGGATCGGAGTTCACCTTTGTCGAACGGGATGGCGTGTATGTCCGCATTGACCTTGGGCTGGGAACCCGTAATGACCGCTTTGCTGAGGTCAAGCGGGGTCTCGTAGCGGGCGATCGGGTTGTGACGGACGGCAATCGCCAGCTCTACGCGAAGTGGCTTGCGGCCCAAGGCGGCGGACCGGCCCTGGGCGGGCACGCACATTGAAGTACAGGGTTCGCGGTGTGGCGCTGATGCGCTTTGCATGGAGGGAGAGCCGTTAGCAGTCAGCCTTCAGCTTGTGCTGATCGCTGAGCGCTGACAGCTTATTCAAAATGTTTGCCTGGATCATTGAACGGTCGCTGACCAATCGGGTCCTCGTGGTGGTCGCCTTCGTGGTCCTGTTGATTGTCGGTCTGTTCACGCTGCGCCGGATCACGCTCGACGTCTTTCCCGAGTTTGCCCCGCCCCAGGTCGTCATTCAGACCGAAGCGCCCAGTCTGCCGCCCCAGGACGTCGAGTTCCTCATCACCTTCCCGATTGAGTCCGCTATTAATGGGACACCGGGGGTGGAGGTCATCCGATCGAAATCGACCGCCGGGCTGTCAAGCGTCGTGGTGGTCTTTCAGTGGGGGACGAACATCTATGCGGCCCGTCAACTTGTGAGCGAACGTATCGAGATGGTCGAGGATCGGCTTCCGCCAGGCACCAAGAGGCCCATGATGCTCCCGATCACGTCGGCGGTGGGCTGGCTTGTTAAATATGCACTCACAAGCGATCGTGTCTCCCTGATGGACCTTCGGACGATCTCGGATTGGGAGATCCGCAATCGGCTGCTGGCGATCCCTGGCGTCGCGTCGGTGGTGTCCATCGGCGGCGAGGTGAAGCAGTATCAGGCGCTGCTGTCTTCGGACAAGCTGTTTCAATACGGCCTGACCGTCAAGGAGATCCTTGATGCTGTCAGGAAGGCAAACGTCAGTGTTGCCGGAGGCTTTCTGGTGACGCCCGGCCAGGAGTACGTGATCACCGGGGCCGGTCGCATCTCGTCGCTTCAGGAACTCCAGCAGACCAAGGTAGCGGAGCGCGGCGGGATACCGATCCAGTTGGATCAGGTGGCGACGGTTCGTTTCGGTCCGGAGTTCAAGCGGGGAGATGCGACGTGGGAGGGCAAGCCCGCCGTGATCGGAACGATCTCGAAGCTCTTTGGGGCGGACACCTTGACGGTCACGTACCAGGTGGAACAGGCGCTGGAGGAGATCCGCAAGACGCTGCCGCCTGGGGTCGAACTGAATACACAGGTCTTCCGCCAGGCGAGCTTTATCGAGTCCTCGATTGCCAATCTGCGTCAGGCGATCCTGGAAGGCGTAGTGGTTGTCAGCATCGTCGTCATCTTCTTTCTCTTCAATGTCCGGGCGTCTCTTATCACCCTGACGGCGTTGCCGACCTCGCTGATCTTCGGCGTACTGGTGCTCAAGGCGTTCGGAATCGGTATCAACGCCATGACCTTGGGCGGGCTGGCTATTGCCATCGGCGAGGTTGTAGACGATGCGATCGTCGATGTCGAGAATATTATTCGACGGCTCAGGCTCAACTCTGAGAAGACCCATCCCGATCCCCCGCTGAGGGTCATTTACGAAGCGTCGGTAGAGATCCGGCACGCCGTCGTTCATGCTACCTGGATCGTCCTGATCGTCTTTATGCCGATCTTTCTTCTCGGTGGCGTGGAGGGCCGGATCTTCACCCCGCTTGGACTCGCGTACACCTTCGCGATCCTTGCCTCTCTTGTAGTTGCGGTGACGTTGGTCCCGGCCTTGGCCGCGATGCTTTTGACCCGTCGTGGGGCAGCCCAACCGGAGCAGGAGAGTCTGACGGTCCGGGGCATGAAGCGAGGCTATGAGGCGCTCCTGCGTCGGACGCTGCGCCACCCCAGGCGGGTCATAACCGCCTGCATACTCCTGATCGCCGCCAGCCTGGCTGTCGTCCCGTTCTTTGGCCGCTCCTTCCTCCCGGAGTTCCGCGAAGGGAACTTTATCCTGCAGGTGACGATGTTGCCGGGGGTCTCGCTTGCAGAGTCGATGCGTCTAGGGGGGCGGATCGTCGGAATTCTAAAGCAGCACCCCGAGGTGATCTCCGTCTCTCAGCGGGCGGGTCGAGCGGAACTGGACGAGGAGGCGCTGCCGCCGAATGTCAGCGAATTCGATATCGCGATTCGATACAGCGCACGAGACCCGGAACTGCTGCTTCGCGCGATCCGCGAGCATCTGGAAAAGATCCCCGGCGTGGCCACTGTCCTTGGTCAGTTCATTGCTCACCGGCTGGATGAGGTCCTGTCGGGTATCCGGGCTCAGATCGCCATCAAGATCTATGGACCTGACCTGGCCGTACTGCGGGCAAAAGGGCAACAGGTAGAGCAGTTCATGCGGGAGATCAGGGGGGTAACCGATCTGCTGCTTGAGCCGCTCATTAGCGTGCCGGGGGTGCGAATTACGGTTGATCGGGAGGAGGCCTCCCGTCTCGGCCTGGACGTCGGCGATATTCTGGAGACGACCGAAGTGGCCTTCGGCGGGCGCTCGGTTTCTCGCGTCGTCGAAGGGCAACAGGCCTTTGATCTCTTCGTCTGGTTTGACGAAACCTCCCGCAAGGACCGCGCCTCGATGCGAAACCTGCTGATCGATGCGCCGGAGGGGCGCAAGATCCCGCTTCGGCTGGTGGCCGACCTCCAGATCGTGAACAGTCCCTTCATGATCAATCGGGAGCGGTTGCAGCGGCGTATTGTGGTTCAGGCGAACGTGGCGGATCGGGATCTTATCAGCGTGATCCATGAGGTCCAACGCAGGATCGCCGGCGAGGTTCAACTTCCCTCCGGGTACTTTATCGAGTACGGGGGACAGTTTGAAAGTGAGCGGGAGGCGACAAGAATTCTGATGGTGTATGGCGGGCTTGCGCTGATCGGAATATTTCTCATGCTGTACAAAGCGTTCGGCTCGTCCCGTGCTGCCCTCCTGGTTATGGTCAATCTCCCTTTGGCTCTGATCGGCGGCGTAGCGGCTATCCTGCTCACGGGGATGGTGACGAGCGTGCCTTCGTTGATCGGATTCATCAGTGTGTTTGGGATCGCGGCTCGGAACGGGATCATTCTGGTCAGCCGCTACCGGCAGCTTCGGGCTGAAGGCGCCTCAAAGGAGGACGCGGTTATCCAGGGGTCCAAGGACCGGTTGGCGCCGGTCCTGATGACGGCCGCCGCGACCGCGTTAGGGCTGCTTCCCCTGCTGTTCGGTGAGGCCACCGGGAAAGAGCTGGAGCGGCCGCTGGCCCAGGTCATTCTGGGAGGCCTGGTCACCTCGACGCTCCTGAACATGATCGTGGTGCCGACCCTGTTCATGCGGTTCGGCTGGGAGCGGGAGGAGGTCTTCCAACAACAGTTGGCAATGGAGCGCGGCGACCTGTTCCGTATCGGCTCCCCTCACCCCAACCTTCTCCGCACCCAGAGGGTACCCGGGGGCGAGGGGCAAATAAGAAGAAGACTCCTCTCCCCCTCGCCTGGGGGAGAGGATGAAGGTGGGGGGTGTAGGACACGGACTTCAATGCCCATCGGCGCGCCGGAAGCGTATGGAGTAGTACGATGAACAGATCAGCACTATGGCCCGCCCTGCTGACAGCCGCCCTGCTGCCTCTGATGGCCACTACGGCGTGGGGGCACGCCTTCCCTGACCATTCAGAGCCACGGGTTGGGTGGGCGCTGCTGACGCCGCCCCCGCGTGTAAGACTGTGGTTTGACGGAATGCTGGAGCCCGCCTTCAGTGCGATTAAGGTGGTCGATGCCGATAATCAGCAGGTTGACAACAAGGACGGAGGCGTCAATCGCAGCGACCACACCGTCCTGGAGGCGTCGCTTCCGCCCTTACCCTCAGGACGATACCGGATCGTGTGGAGCGTTGTCGACCACGACGGTCACCGCACCGAGGGCGATCTTTTGTTCAGCATCGGTCCGGGCTCTTACGATCGGCCGCGGGCCACCAGTGCGCCGGCTACGCTTCCGCAGCTTTTTGTCCGCTGGCTCAACTTCATCGGCCTCTCGATGTTGATTGGCGCGGTGGCCTTTCACATGCTCATCGCTCGGTCGGTTGCACTGCCGTATCGGGGATTCGAGACGATTGAGCAACCGTTTCGACGGTTGGAGTTGAGCTCCATCGTGCTTGTGGCGCTGGCGAGTGTCGGCGAACTCATTCTGAGAACGCAGATGATGAGCGGCGGGCATCTTGCCCAGATCAGCGCTGCGCTCCCGGTTGTGCTGCGACAGACCCACTTTGGCGCTGTCTGGCTCGTCCGGATCGGTCTCATTGGGCTCCTGACCCTCGTGTGGGGGCTCAGGCGGATGACTGCGTTGCAGAGCCGGCAGGCTCTGATGCTCTCTCTCTCCATCGCTGCGCTCATCGCTCTGACGACAACCCTGTCCGGGCACGCCGCGCACTGGGGAGACCTGACGATGCCTGTTCTTATCGACTGGATTCACTTGGTTGCGGGCGCTATCTGGACCGGCGGCCTCTTTACGCTGGGATTCCTGTTGCAGCGCTTCGTCTTTCCTCCCGGTGCGGAGGAGGTAGCGCGTGGACTTGCGGCGGTCAGTCGCCCTTTTTCACGGATGGCGGCCTACTGTGTGTTTACTCTGCTCGTGGCCGGCCTGTTCAACGCATGGTTACAGGTAGGATCGCTGCTGTCCCTTATCACAACGCCTTATGGGTTGACCCTCCTCGCAAAACTGTTCCTGGTGTGGCTTGTATTGGCGCTGGCTGCGGTAAACCGGTATTACTTCTTGCCGCTCATCCGAGACCCTGCCGAGGCCCGTGACCGACTGCTGGTCAAAACGATCGGTCGTCTTGGCGGCGTCAGACTGGTAGGGACGGGGCGCACCGAGGAGGGAGGTATTCGGCATCGCCTGCGTCAGTTCATGCGGCTGGAGTGGATCCTTGTTATTGCGGCCCTGGCTCTCGCGGCGCTTCTGACTCACCTCCCGCCGGCCCGCCACATCCTTGCCCACCAGCACCTTGAGCAGCACGTCCTTCATTAGCTCGACCGATTGAAGAAGCGGGCGTCGCCTTTGACGAGAGGCAACAGAGTATGATAAATTGAGCGCACCTGACCGATCGGCCGGCATGGGTCCGCCTCTGAGAGGCAGCCGTGAGCTATTGACTGTCGGCTATCAGCGGATTGTACAGGAGGGGTGTGATGGGAAGAACCAGCGGTGGGGCTGTTCGACGGCTTTTTGCGCTTGCCTTGATCAGTGGGGTAACGCTGGCGTGGGGCTGCTCTGGCGTACACCTTAGATCGGAATCCTACGATTGGGTTGCCGGAGAGCAGACCGCACCCGCTGCGGTGAGGGCCGCCAAAGCCGCCATCACTGAGGCGCAGGCCGCCGGCGCAGCACGCCTCAGCGCAGCCCGGTATTCGATGGCTAAAGCGAGGGAGTATATCCTCCTCGCTGAGGATGAGCTGTCGGATCGCGACTTAGCGGCGGCGGAGGCGTCGGCTGAGATTGCCAGGCTGGCCGCAGAGGAAGCTAAGGCGATTGCACAGCAAGGACAATAAGCCGACAGCCGATCGCCACAAGCCGACAACCGCCTCAAAGGAGGGAGCGTGAAGATGAACGGGAGTTCGAAGAGGGGCTGGGCAATCCGGTTCGCGCTTCTCACGGCATCGGTGGCTCTGATGATTGCGGGGTGTGCGACCACCGCGTCGTATCGCCCTGAGATCGACGGCATGAAGACGGCTCTTGCTGAGGCAAAGGCTGCAGGCGCCGAGATGCGCGCACCGGAGGAATACGCCGCGGCAGAAGCCTGCCTGGATTGGATGACTCACGAGGCCACTGAGTTCAATCCGTTTGCAGATCCCGACGCCCGTATACGCGGCAAGTGCCAAGCCGCCTTTGCTGCGCTGAGGGAACAGATGGCTGCTGCCCCTGCGGCGACGATCCCCGCTGAGGCGACTCGGGCGGAAGAAAAGGCGGTTGAGGTAGTCTCGCCTCAAGCGACGCCAGAGCCTGAGACGGCTCGAGCGGCAGAAGAAAAGGCATCACCCCTACAGGATATTTTCTTCGATTTCGACAAATCGTCGATTCGGGCGGATATGAAAAAGAGCCTTACCGAGAACGTTCAATGGTTGAACGCACATGCAACAGCCTCGATCATTATCGAGGGCCACTGCGATGAACGCGGAACCGTGGAGTACAACCAGGGGCTCGGCCAGCGACGAGCGGCGTCGATAAAGAACTATCTCGTCGCCGCCGGAATCAACGCCAAGCGGATCACGGTCGTCAGTTATGGGAAGGAGCGGCCCTTCGCCGCAGGCCATGACGAGTCGGCCTGGAAATGGAATCGGAGGGCTCATTTCGTCTTGCAATAGAGAGAAAAAGCCATTGCCTCTCAGCGCTGACTGCTGGTCGGTGTGTCAAGAGTTGGGCTGCCCTCGGGTACGGTTCAAGGGGTTGCCTCGGAAGTCGTGACGTTATTTCGTTGTGCTGATCCGCCTCGCCGACCCGGTCCTTCTTCCGGGACACCGCCCCTCCCTCTGTCGTTTGACCTGACTGCTGCGACTCCAACACAGGCAGAACGGAAGACCCGCAGTTAGCGATAGGCCACGGATGCATGAACGGATAATTTATGCGACGTATGATGAGATGCTGGCAGAGCTTCTCCGCCTGCATTTGGAACGCCATGGCGTTCCATGCTGGCTCCGTTCTATGCGAGTCGGCGGGTTTCATGGCATTACATTCGGTCCGCTTGGCGAGATCCGGCTGATGACCTCCAGACCGTATGCCGCAAAAGGGAGACGGCTGATCGAACAGGTCGTACTGCGCGGCGCACTTTCCCCTGTGCCGGGGAACGTCGGACAACCGGAATGACGGTCGACGTCGGCAAACTCCGATCCTTGCAGGAGTTGGTTGCCATCGTTCGTACTCGCCAGGCGTTGGGAGAACGAATAGTCTTTACGAATGGCTGTTTCGATCTGCTCCACCGGGGGCATACCCGCCTGTTGCAGCACGCGAAGGCGCTGGGCAACCTGTTGATCGTTGGTCTGAACAGCGATGCATCCGTCCGGCTTCTCAAAGGCCCGTCCAGACCGGTACTGTTGCAGGATGAGCGGGCCGAACTGCTCTCGGCCCTGGCCTCGGTCGACTATGTGGTGATCTTTGAGGAGGCGGACCCGAGCCGCATCATCGCAGCACTTGAGCCCGACGTGCTGGTCAAGGGCGCAGACTGGACGAAGGATGAGGTTATCGGTCGGGAGACGGTGGAGCGACGGGGCGGGCAAGTCGTGACGATCCCCTTGGTAGCGGGCTGTTCTACAAGTCGTATCGTACGTCGTATCATGGAGACGGTGCATCCGCAACAAGCTGAGCGCTGAGGGTAGGGGCTGACTGTATGGTCATACGATCAATGGAGTTGTCGGACAATCTGCTGATCCCGGAGATGGCCGAGATCATGGATCGACTTGACGACAGGGCCAACGCGCTGTCGCTTACCGGTCTGTTCGGGGCCTCGAAGGCGTTGATCCTCTCCCAGATCGCTCGCCGAGCGAGGCGTTCTCTCATCATAGTGGTCCCCTCATGCGCGCAGGCCGAGTTGCTGGCAAAGGATCTGCTGGTGTTCTACCGCGGCTCAGTGAGCTTTTTACCAGAACGTGATGACGACCCGGAGACCGGGTATCAGCGGATTGCCTGCCTGGCCGGCCTGGCGACCAAGGCGATTGATCTGACAGTTGTCTCTCTCCAGGCTGCGCTCGAACGCCTCTCGCCTCCCTCGGCGCTTCTGGGAGCCGCCATCACGCTGTGCGTTGGACGACTGATCGCGCGCGAGGAGCTGGTAGGCGCCATCGAGGCAGGCGGTTACCGTCGAGTCCATCAGGTAACAGAGCGCGGCGAGTACAGTCTGCGCGGAAATCTTCTCGATCTTTTTCCTCTGACGCCCGATCTTGTCCGCCTCGACGCGCCGGACATGCCTGTGCGCGCTGAGTTCTTCGGGGACGAACTGCTTGAACTCCGCGCTTTTGATCCGGCTACCCAGCGGTCTGTCGGCGCTGTCGAACAGGTCACTGTGTTGCCTGTTGTGGAAGTACCATCGACTGATGAGGCGAATCGGCAGGCCGTGGAGGAACCGGGCGATCTCCTGCAGTATGCGGCGCCCGATGCCCTGTGGGTCTTAGCAGATCCGGCTGGACTCCAGGCGGCTGCGGGTGACGCCGCACGGACGGCCCCAATTCTTGACTGGAACGACGTCGAGCAGAGGCTTTCTCTCAGATCGCGGATCTTTCTGGAGGAGTTCTTCCCAACGCACCCTCTTGGGCAAGAGACGACCATTGGTTTTCAGGTACAGACTATTCCGGCCTACCGTGGACGACTGACGGAGGTGATACGGGATCTGGAGGGATGGCGTCGACAGGGCCGAAGAATCCACCTGGTCTGCAGAAGTGAGGCCCAGAGTCGGCGCCTGGCCGATGTACTCAAGGAGCATGACGTAGCGGCGTCGCTCGGTCAGGGAATGGCGTCGCCGGGCGAGATCACGATTCTTTCTCGCGAGCTCAGTGGCGGTTTTCACCTGGATGAGGCGTCGCTGACCTACATCACTGAGGCCGAGATCTTCGGGACTCGACATATTCCACCGCGCCGCCCAAGACCGAAGGAGACCTCCCCTCTTGCCTCCTATCAGGAGTTGGCCTATGGCGATTTTGTGGTCCATGAGGATCATGGAATCGGCGTCTACAAAGGACTGCGACAGCTTGCAGTAGGCGGGACGGAGGGCGACTACCTGCTCATTGTCTATGCCGATCACGCCAAGCTGTATGTGCCGACCAGCAAACTCCATCTGATCCATCGATATGCGGGCGCTGAAGGCGGTCCACCGGCGCTTGACCGGTTGGGAAGCGCCTCGTGGGCCAAGGCGAAGGAACGGGTCAAGGCGTCGGTTCGCGAGATGTCTCGGGAGTTGCTTGCGCTGTACGCGGCCAGACAGGTGATTAAGGGACACGCCCTCCCTCCCGATACGCCGTGGCAACGAGAATTCGAAGCCGGATTTCCGTATGAAGAGACGCCGGATCAACTTCGGGCGATTGCCGACGTCAAGGCCGACATGGAGCGGGACCGGCCGATGGACCGCCTGATCTGCGGTGACGTGGGATACGGCAAGACCGAGGTAGCCATGCGGGCTGCCTTTAAGACGGTCATAGGGGGGAAGCAGGTGGCGGTGTTGGTTCCGACCACGGTCCTCGCCCTGCAGCATGCGCAGACATTCTCCGAGCGGTTTGTGGGCTTTCCGGTGACGGTTGAGATGCTCTCCCGCTTCCGCAGCCGCAAGGAGCAGGGCGAGGTGCTGCGTGGAGTGCGTGACGGCACCGTTGATATCGTCATCGGCACCCATCGCCTGCTCCAGAAGGACGTCCAGTTCAGGGACCTGGGACTGTTGGTGGTCGATGAGGAGCACCGCTTCGGTGTCGCGGCCAAGGAGCGCATGAAGCAACTCCGGCGGCAGGTCGATGTCCTGACGCTCACCGCGACGCCGATCCCGCGGACCCTCCACATGTCGATGTTGGGGGTCAGAGACGTCAGCACCATTGAGACTCCGCCGGAGAACCGTCTTTCGATCAAGACAACCGTGGCCAGATTCGACCCCGCGCTCATCAAGGAGGCGATAGAGCATGAACTGGACAGAGGGGGGCAGGTTTTCTTCGTGCACAATCGCGTGGAGAGCATCGAGCGCGTGGCTCGTCTGATCACGCGGTTGGTCCCGGAGGCGAGGCTTGCGGTGGCGCACGGCGAACTGTCGGAAGAGCGCCTGGAACGGATTATGTGCGAGTTCTATGACGGCAAGTTCGATGTTCTGCTCTGCACCACGATCATCGAATCCGGCCTCGATGTGAGCGCCGCCAACACCATCATTATCGATCGCGCTGATGCCTTAGGGCTCGCGCAGCTCTATCAGCTTCGCGGGCGGGTCGGCCGGGATAAGCATCGCGCGTATGCCTACCTCCTGGTTCCGAAGGATGTGGCGCTGTCCGAAGTGGCCAAGAAGAGGCTCCAGGTTATTGCGGAACTGACCGAACTTGGCGCCGGATTCAAGGTCGCAGCGAGAGACCTGGAAATCAGAGGTGCGGGCAATCTTCTGGGATCGGCGCAGCACGGCCAGATCGCCGCCGTAGGCATTGATTTGTACTGCCGGCTGATCGAATCAACGGTCAAGGAGTTGAAGGGCGAAGCGGTGACGGAACCGGTTGAGCCCTCTATCAGGCTGGAGGCGGAAGGATATCTTCCAGAGGCCTATGTAGAGGATTCCAATGTCCGATTCCAGCTCTACAAACGGTTGGCTGCACTCTCGGCATCGCAAGATGTGTCCGCCTTTCAGGAGGAGCTGGTCGACCGTTTTGGCGAGCTTCCCCATGAGACAGAGCGCTTGCTGACCGCAATGACACTCAAGATCATGGCCCGGACACTCCATATCCGCGAGGTCGATGCCGCGGGTAAGGCGATTCGCATCGTATTCGGCGAGTCGCCACCCCTCGCTCCGGACAAGGTGGCAGCCCTGCTTCATGAAGAGCGCGGCCGGTTGCGTTACATCCCTAAAGACAGCACGCGTGCGGGATACGATGAGCTGGAATATACGGCAGAGGGGGGCGCCAAGATCGCCATCGCTCGGACTCTGTTGTCGCGACTGCAGGCGTGTCAATGAAGAGAGCGGGGCGGCAGGCGGCAGGCGGCAGGCGCCAGGGTCGAGGCGTAAAATCCCCCCACCCCCCCTTTGCGAAATGGGGGTACAGGGGGATTTGGGGCGCGAAGTGCTCCGCCGTAGCCCTTCTACTCAGCATCCTCGTCACTTCGAACTCCGGAGCAGTCATCCTCGACCGCGTCGTTGCCGTGGTCAACGATGACGTCATCACGTTGACCGAGGTGCAGGAGGAAGGGCTCCAGGCTATTCGAAGCATTGTGCGAGATACGTTGGGAGCGGAGCGAGAGCGGCAGCTCCGCAGTACGGAACGCCAGGTGTTGGATGAACTGATTCTCCGGAGGCTGCAGCTCCAGGAGGCGAAGAAGGAAAAGATCGAGGCGAGTCCTGCAGAGGTACAGTCCGCTATTGAGGAATTAAAGAAGCGCAACGGATTGACCAGCGATGAGGATCTGAGGACTGCGCTGTCCAGAGAAATGCTGAGCGAGGAACAGTTTCGAAGGGGGATCCTCGAACAGGTGATACTGACGAAGCTGGTGGCCAGGCAGGTGCGATCAAAGGTCGTAGTGCTTGACGAGGAGGTCCAGCAATATTACGAGCAACGGCAGGATCAATTCAGAGAGATCCCACAATTCAAAATCCGCCATCTCCTCGTGACCGTACCCCCGCAGGCGACCTCCAGTGAGATATCGCGCGCGAAGAACCGGATCGAGGAAGCGCAGACGCTTCTCAAGAAGGGAACCAATTTCTCGACGGTTGCCAAGCAATATTCGGAAGGGCCGCTGGCGTCATCTGCTGGCGAGATCTGGGCGATGAAGCGCGGGGAGCTGGCGCCAGAGTTAGAGCAGGCGGCTCTTGCCCTGCCGATCGGCCAGCCCAGCGACATCATTACGACTCAGGCCGGTTTCCATCTCATTGTCGTCGAGGAGCGGTTTTCAGGCCGGACCCTGTCATTCGACCAGGTGAAGGACCGCCTTCGCGCTATTCTCTTTGATCAGAAGACCGAGACCAAATTTAAAGAGTGGATCGAAAGCCTGAGGACGAAGGCTAATGTCGAAATGAAGCTCTAGTGGCGCGAGGTCAGCTTGCTGCTGATTGCTGGATGCTAATCGATCCGGTTGGTCTTTTTCAGCCGTCGCTTGAGTAGAAGTCGCTTCGCCGTACTCAGGCGGTCGATAAATAAGATACCATCCAAGTGGTCGATCTCGTGCTGTAAGATACGCGCGAGCAGGCCAGCCCCCTCCAGAATGATCTCCTTCTCATTCCGGTCGTATGCCTTCACTGCTACGTGCTTGAATCGCGCGACCGGTTCATTCAGATCCGGGATGCAGAGACACCCTTCCTCGTCCACGATCTGTCCCTCACCGGCGACCAGCACCGGATTAATGAGGACTATCGACCCATGGGACGTACGGTCGTCGGAGGGGTCCAGGACGATGACCCGCTTGAGTGCTCCCACTTGCGGAGCGGCAAGCCCCATGCCTGGCGCTGCGTACATGGTTTCCACCATGTCATCGATGAAGCGCTGCAGTTCGCCGTTGATCGATGTGACCAGCAGCGACTTCTTGCGGATGACGGGAGATGGGTAAAGGAGGATCGGCAACTTCGCCATTCGGTGTCCTTTATGTCAGACCAAGAGCGAGATCGGCATCGGCATTCAACGACAGCAGGGCTCGCTCGCCGCGCAGAAGGCGAGGATAACCGGCGGCGGCAATCATGGCGGCGTTATCGGTGCAGAGAGACGGGTTGGGGCAGTAGACCTGTATGCCTTCCTCTGCCGCTCGATGTGCAAGCTGCGATCGAAGCCTGCCGTTGCAGGCAACGCCTCCAGCCAGGACGAGACGGCGAGACGCCGATGCCTTCGCCGCCGTCAGGCTTACGCGAACCAGCACATCCACTACAGCCTCCTGGAATCCGGCGCAGATGTCCGCCACCAAATCAGGATCTAGAACAGGCTGAAGGCTAGAGGCTGAAGGCTGAAGCGAACTACTCTCTGACTGCTGACTGCTGACTGCCGACTGCTTTACATAATTGACGACCGCGGTCTTCAGGCCGCTGAAGCTGAAGTCGTAGGGCCCTCGCGAAGGAACCGGCCTGGGAAACCGCACCACATTCGGATCACCCTTCCGCGCCCATTCTTCGATTCGCGGTCCGCCCGGATAACCAAGACTAAGATACTTCGCCACCTTGTCGAACGCCTCTCCGGCCGCGTCGTCCAAGGTTCGACCGAGTAAACGATATTGACCTGGGGCGGTGGCCTGATAGAGATGGGTATGGCCACCTGATGCGACAAGACCGGTGAAGGGGAAGGAGAGATCCTCGCGATCCAGCAGGGCGGCATACAGATGCCCTTCCAGGTGATTCACACCGACCAGCGGGATATTACGGGCAAAGGCCAGCGCCTTCCCGAAACAGAGACCAACCAGCAGGGAACCGATGAGCCCCGGTCCTGCTGTTGCCGCAATACCATCAAGGTCGCCAAGGCTGACCCGCGCTCTTGTGAGCGCTTCCCGGACTACCGGCCAGAGAGCCTCCAGGTGACGACGGGAGGCCAACTCTGGGACGACTCCGCCGTAGGGGGCGTGGAGGAGATCCTGAGAGGCGACGACGGAAGAGCGAATTTGCCGACCGTCCTCCAGAACGGCGGCCGCCGTCTCATCGCACGAGGTTTCAATCCCTAGGGTGAGGTGTGCCATTTACGTCTATTGCGTGCGGCGTCTATCGCGTGCGGCGTCTATCGCGAAGTACGCAACGACGCTATGACGCAAAAGACGCTACTACCCTCCGCTCCCCTTCTCGAGGATCTGGCTTGCCTTGAGAATCTCCATCGCTCGCTTCAACTGGACGTCGCTGTTGGGATCAGGCCCGTCACGCTTGCCGATCTGCAGGGTGGCGTCCCCCTCCTCTTCAGAGATCTTCTTCTCCTCTCGTTTTTCTGGCCGCTCCTTACTCGGCTCACTTTCCTTATCACCTGGGCCGCTCTGCGCCTTCACCGGGGTGGGCCGTGGCACCTCCACGACGATATCCGGGACAAGCCCAGTGCCGTGGATTGACCGCCCCTTCGGTGTGAAGTACTTCGCCGTGGTCAAACGCAGGCCGGACCCATCGTTCAGCGGAACAACGGTCTGCACCGATCCCTTCCCGAAGGTCTTGGTTCCAAGAATCACTGCTCTCTTCCAGTCCTGAAGCGCGCCCGCGACGATCTCGGAGGCGCTGGCGGAGCCCCCATTTACTAACACCACTATAGGGACCTTGGGAATCTGGGCCCCGTGTTCGGCCGAGAAACGGAGATCCTGATTCTTGAGCCGACCCTCGGTGTAGACGATGAGCTGTCCCTGGTCCAGGAACAGATCGGACACCTGGACGGCCTGATTCAAGAGGCCGCCCGGGTTGTTGCGCAGGTCCAGCACCATCGCAGACATCCCGTTCTGCTCCAACTGCTCGATCGCCTTCAAGAGGTCCTTCCCGGTCCGCTCCTGGAATGCGCTGATTCGAACGTATGCGACTCCATCGCCCAGGTCTTTGGTCTTCACGCTTTTGACCTCGATGATCTCCCGAATCAGCTTCACCTCGAACGGCCCAGGAGACTCTTCGCGGAGGATGATCAGGGTGACGCTTGTACCCTGGGGACCCCGAAGCTTTTTTACCGCCTCCATAAGGGTCATGTCTTTGCTAGGGTTGCCGTCGATCTTGATGATCCGGTCGCCAGGATGGATGCCGGCTCGGTCGGCCGGGGTCCCTTCGATCGGCGCGACGACCGTGAGCATTCTATCCTTGACGGTGATCTCGATCCCCAGACCTCCGAATGAGCCATGGGTCTCGACCTGCATCTCTTTGAAGATATCGGGCGGCATGAACGCACTGTGAGGATCGAGCGACTCCAGCATCCCCTTGATCCCGCTGTAGATCAGGTCGCGGGGCTTCGTTTCGTCTACGTAATTCGCCTGGATCAGCGATAGGACCTCGGCAAAGACCTTCAACCGCTCGTAGCTGTCCTCGACCGCCGTAACCTCATGGTGGCCACCGCCGCCGATGACCAACAGCGCCAAGGTCAATACCACGACCATGCCCTTCCGTCCCTTCCGAAACAGATCTCCGAATCTCATCGATTCCTCCTGGAAAATCAGCTATCAGCCTTTAGCTATTAGCTGACAGCTGACTGCTGCATTCACATGGGGGCAAGCCAAGCCACAGGATTCTGGGGCCCGCCACGATACCGTATTTCGAAATAGAGCTGTGATCCGGTTACTGACCCTGTATTACCCACTGATCCGATGGCCTGCCCCTTTGCGACGCGGTCGCCCGCCTTGACGAGGACCTCGGCGGCATGCGCATAGACGGTATAGTATCCCTCGCCGTGGTCGAGGACGATCAGCCGGCCATACCCTTTGAACCAATCGACGTACAGCGCGACGCCATCAGAGACCGAGACGATTTTTTGTCCCTCTGGAGCATTGATCTCAATGCCGTGGTTGAAGGTCACCGTCCTGTAACGCGCGTGCTTCTGCCGCCCGAATGTAGAGGCCAGGACGCCGGTGGTAGGCCACGGCAAGCGGCCCTTGAGCGACGCAAACGATCCACTCGGTTCTTCGGACCGGTCGGAAGCCTGCGGCGGTATCGGACGAGGCGCTCTCCCGATCTGAGGCCGCTTCTGTTGCTGCAGACGACCGATAAGGCGCTGTAGCTCGCGGGCTGCCAGCTCCAGTTCCAGAACCGCTGCCAGATGACCCTTTTTCTCCTCCTGCACCTTGACCAATAATACGCGCCTGGTCTGCTGCTCTTCCAGAATTTCTTCGCGTTTTTCTGTGACGGCCTTCTGGCCCTGGGTCAACTCGGCCTTCGATCGTTCCAGTTCGGCCTGTTGAGTCCCCAGCGTCTCAATCGTGGCGGTATAGGCCGCGACCATCTGTCGATCCTGATGTGCAATGGTTGCGAGGTATCGTATACGGCGCTCGGCGCCCGAGAGATCCTCAGAGGATAGAAGGGCCTGCACATAGCCGTGCTGCCCCTGTTTATAAATGGCGCGAACACGTCTCCGGAACAGGTCCTGTATCCGGTCAAGGCGAGTTCGGGTGAGCCCGATATCGTGCTGGGTCATCCGAAGCCGCTCTGCGCTGATCTTCAATCTGGTCTGCAGATCCTTCAGCTCCCGTCCCTTCTGCTGAAGCTCTCGATTAATCCGGTCCAGCTCATCAGAAAGTGTGCGCTCTTTCTGGGCGACCTGCCGCGCTTGCTTGCGCTCATGGTTCAGCTCTTTTTTGATCTGACTGAGTTCGTTCCGCTTCTCTCGGAGGCGCGATGAGGATCCTGTCTTGGTGTCAGCCGCCAAGCCGGATCGTGAGCCGACAAGGAGCGTTGCAATCAACGCGATTATCACCCAGCGGGTAAGGGGCGACTGAACCATTGCGCCTCTGTCCAGTGACTGCCGGCTACATCTTCAGGAAGCGGCTGACAGCAATCAAACTACCCAAGGCGCCGATCACTGCGCCCCCGCCCACCAGACCTGCGATCATTGACGACTCCAAGAACCCATGACCCGTCGCTCTCAAGAAGAGCGAAGAGGTGGCACTGAAGGTCGGCGCCACAAATCGGTAGGCCGCAAACAAGACACCCAGCGCAAGCCCGGCGCCAAGGCCGCCCTGAAGCATCCCCTCCACTAGAAAGGGGGCGCGGATATACGCCTTAGTGGCGCCGACGAGGCGCATGATTTCAATCTCCTGCGCGCGCGCGTAGACGGCAAGCCGAATCGTATTTGAGACGATCATCGCCGACCCGAGCGTCAGCACCGAACCGATGATGGTGCCCAGCAGCCTGATGAGCCGCGCAGCCTGAGACATCCGCTCGACCCATTCCTGTCCGTACTGGATCTCCTCCACGCCCTCAAGGCGACTCAAGTACGCGCTGAGCCATTTGAGGGCCTCAGGGCTTTGATATCCCTCGCGGATCTTGAGCTGGAACGACGCAGGGAGCGGATTATCTCCCAAACCCTCGAGAAGGCTTTCCTGCCCCTTGAGCTCCCGACGGAAATTGGTAAGCGCCTCTTCCTTACTCGTGAACGTAAAGGTCTTGACGGCCGCCTCGTTCTCAATCCGTCGCTTCAGTATGTCCATCTGCAAAGGAGTAATCTGGTCATCCAGAAAGATAGACACCTGGAACTGCTCCTGCCACTGAGCGACCAGCGCGTTGAAATGCTGGATCAACAGGACAAAAATGCCGATGATGACAAACGACACCGCGATGCTGGCGATTGACGCCAAGCCGCCCCATCCGGCACGAACCAGGTTGATCAGGGCGCACGTCAACAGATATTTCAGTCTCTCACCCATCTACCGGATGCCATGCGCGATATGCGGGGGAGACCCGCCAGCGCCCGAATCCCACGACCCCGCCGCCGGCCGCTGAACTCAACCTGCCAGTCGATTCACCTGCTGCCATTCGCCAACAATCCTTCCCTGTTTAAGGAATACTGTCCGGCAGCCCGCCTCTTCCGCCAGTTTGAGATTGTGGGTGGCCACCAAGACAGTGGTACCCTGTGCGTTAATCTCAAAGAGCAGTCGAAGAACGTCCGTGGCCAGCTCGGGATCCAGATTCCCGGTCGGCTCGTCGGCCAAGAGGATGAGCGGATCGTTCATCAGCGCTCTTGCCATTGCCACCCGCTGCTGTTCGCCGCTTGACAGCTTATACGGCACCATCTGTGCCTTGTGGGACAGCCCAACCAGCGTCAGCAGTTGGGCGACCTTCCGCTTGGCCTCTAACGTGGTCTTGCCGACCACCTTGGCCACCAAGGCGAGATTGTCCTCCACAGTACGGTCGCGAAGGAGCTTAAAATCCTGAAAGACGATTCCCAGAGTCCGCCTGAGTTGCGGAACTACTCCCGGTTTCATGCGGACGATGTTGCGGCCATTGACCAGGATCTGGCCGGAGGTGGGAAGCTCGTCACAAAAGATCAAGCGGAGTAGCGTGCTTTTGCCGGCGCCGTTGGGGCCGGTCAGGAAGACCATCTCCCCTTTGTGAATATGAAGATCGACATCGACCAAGGCCTCCAGATCTTTTCCAAACGTCTTGTACACATGGAACATCTGGATCATAGTCGAAACAGCCCTAGATGACCTCCTTATATCTTCTACCCCGCCGGGCCACAACACGACCACAGGTGCGGAGCTCTTCTAACCTCTCCTCGCGGTTTCACGTTAACTCCTTTTCAGCATCAATGCAACCAAAAATCTTTTCGATGATGGCGGAGCGATCACTACCGCTATTCGGTACGTTCGTGCGGTACCCGACGGCTTTTTGCGAGGTCCAGGAGGGTGCTCAGGTTTCGCTGATCCGCCTCGATAAAATCGCCTTTTTTCGGGGTTTCGATGATCATTGGAATCCCGCGCAGGCGAGGATCGGTAACCAGGCAGCGGAACGCCGCGAGGCCGATCGTTCCCTTGCCGATGTGCTCATGACGGTCTACGCGGCACCCCAATTCCCCCTTGCTGTCGTTGAGGTGAATGACCTTGAGCGAGGAGATGCCCACGATTCGGTCGAACAGATCCAGTACAGCATGATAGGCATCCGGCGTCCGAATATCGTAGCCGGCCGCGAACAGATGACAGGTATCCAGGCAGACGCCGGTCCGCTCAGGAAGACTGATCCCATGGAGCAGGAGGGCGATCTGCTCGAACCGATATCCCAAGGTGGTTCCCTGACCGGCGGTGGTTTCGAGCACTGCCCGGACTCGGCAACCTTCCGTCCGCTTCAGCAGTTCCCGGAGGCTATTCGCGACCTGTCGCAATCCCGCCTCCTCGCCGGCCCTCATGTGGGCCCCAGGATGGATGACCAGATAGGGGATGTCCAACGCCTCGGCTCGCTCGAGCTCCTCCATGCAGGCCGCCATCGACCTCTGATGCAACGCGGGGTCTGTGGAGGCCAGATTGATCAGGTACGCGCCGTGTGCGATGGTCGGGGCGATCGCGGCAGCCTGAAGATTTGCACGGAATCGGTCGATCTCTTCGGATGGTAATGGCCTGGCCCGCCACTGATTGCTGCTTTTGGTGAAAAGCTGAATCGTCCGACAGCCGACCTGCTGACCTCTGAGCGGCGCCAGATCAACTCCTCCCGCGATCGACATATGGGCGCCGAGGATCAAGTCGTCCGGTTGGATATGCGGCGGCGGCCGGGGTGTCATTGTGGCAGTGATGGGCGTCGAGGACGGGTCAATGCAGACGGAACCGTTCAGTCAGCAGTCTTCGGAAGCGAGGCTGATAGATCAGATCGAAGACCGCCTCTTTCCCTGGAAAGAGGCGGAGCGCCAACTCCCTTGTGGCGATGACCATCCTGGAGGCCTCCTCCAGCGACAGTGTGGTCTGGCTGATCGTACTCATGGTGAGGCTCACCGCCAGCCGCAGTTGCCGTAATCTTTTTTCCTCTTCCTTCAGTTCCTCAGGGGTCGGCATGATTTCTTCTGCTCCGTCATCCTGACGTCATGATAGCAGAGGGCGCGACCGATTCCAAGGATTGTCACAGATGGCAGATCACAACTCGCCTGCGGCCCAGTTTAGAGTTGACGGCTTGGCCATGGGCGTCTTACCATGCGGCTGCTTGTCGAGGAGAGATGCCGAAACAAAAGGAGGACGGACAGATGAAGATTCGAATTGAGCGCAACCCTTCCCAGGAGCGACTTGCGGCGCTCAAGATTACGACCTGGCCAACCTGGAGCAAAGAGGTCTCAATCTTCCCTTGGAGCTACGACAGCACAGAGACCTGCTATTTTCTGGAGGGCGAGGTCGTCGTGATGCCTGACGATGGGGAGCCGGCGCAGGTAGGCAAGGGCGACCTCGTCGTGTTTCCAGTTGGGATGACCTGCACCTGGGATATCCGCCGCCCCGTCAAGAAGCATTACCGGTTTGATTGACCTGGCCGCCATTACGGGAGACGACCTGCATGGCGCGTATCCTGGCCATCGGCACTGCGACGCTTGACCTCATCTTTACCCTCGCACGCTACCCTGATGAGGATGCCGAGCTTCGCGCCAGTGGGCTCTGCATCAGCCCGGGCGGCAACGCTGCCAATACCCTGATTGTCCTCGGTCAACTGGGCCACACGTGCGCCTTTGGGGGTGTATTGGCGGATGGCCCAGAGGCTACCCCAATTCTGGAGCGTTTGGCCCGCCATCAGATCGACCTTACCGCTTGCCGCGCTGTTCGTGGCCGACCGCCGACCTCATGTGTCCTGTTGAGTCTCGAAGGGGGCTCGCGGACCATCGTGCATTATCGTGACCTGCCTGAGTATAGCGGTGACGACTTCGGACGGATTGATCTCGCGTCGTTCGACTGGGTCCATTTCGAGGCCCGTGATGGGCCGGAAACAGTCCGCATGATCCGACGACTCCGGGAGAGCCGCCCGGACCTTCCGTGTTCGGTCGAGGTTGAGAAGCCGCGTCCAGGGATCGAGGCGGTGTTCGCCGACGCGATGCTGCTGATCTTCTCACGCGCCTATGCCGGCCACCGCGGATTCGATGCGCCCCATCCCTTCTTGCTCCGGATGCGGGAGCAGGCCCCTCACGCCGACCTGATCGTCACATGGGGCAAAGAAGGCGCTTATGGTCTCGATAGCCGGGGCGCGATTCACCACAGTCCCGCGTATCCTCCTGTCGAGGTGAAAGACACGCTGGGAGCTGGCGATACGTTTAACGCCGGGCTGATCGACGCCTACCTCAAGAGCCTTGGGTTGGCCGAGGCCCTGTCACAGGCCTGCCGCCTGTCCGGTAAGAAATGCGGCCAGATCGGCCTGGAGGGATTGGCAGGTAAGGGGCGCTAGACTCATGATCGCAGATCGAATGCAGTTGTTGGTACCAGACGCGAGGCGGGACTCCGTGTCGACGAACCGTCCACGGGCGCTGGTCGCATGGAGTAGCGGGAAGGACTCGGCTTGGGCGCTCCAGGTCCTGCGGCAGGCGGGTGAGGTGGAGGTGGTGGGGCTGCTCACTACCTTCAATGAGGCGTTCGACCGCGTCGCCATGCACGCCGTGCGGCGCGGGCTGGTCGAGGCGCAGGCACGGGCCGCCGGTCTCCCGCTCGTCAATGTGCCGCTTCCCTGGCCGTGCTCCAATGCAGCCTATGAGGAGGCGATGGGCCGGGCCCTGGCCGAGGTCCGCACGCAGCTTCAGGTTACGCATGTTGCCTTTGGCGATCTCTTCCTCGAGGACGTCCGGCAGTATCGTGAGAGCCGGATGCGGGGCACTGGACTCACGCCGCTGTTTCCACTGTGGGGCCGGCCAACACGAACCCTCGCCCGCGAGATGGTGAGCGCCGGCCTCGAGGCCAGGATTACGTGCGTCGATCCAAAGAGGCTCGCCCCCTCGTATGCAGGGCGCCTATTCGATGGTAATCTATTGGATGAATTGCCTCATGAGGTGGATCCTTGTGGCGAACGTGGCGAGTTTCACACCTTTGCCTGGGCAGGGCCGATGTTTGCCTATCCGATTCCGGTGAGTCCTGGTGAGGTGGTCACCCGCGACGGCTTCGTCTTCGCCGACCTGCTGCCAGGCACCGACAACCACGGGGCGATCGAAGCGTAATCCGCTGACCACGCATCTCACCATACGGCCCATTCTGTGGACTTCGCATCGACCCTCCCCGTCCTGTCCTTCATTGGCTGCTTGACAATTGCATCGTGAATGGATATCATTCACGATGTGAATGATATCCATTCAGAACGTGAGTTGCAATATCGGCCGCGCTGGATCGCTCCCGCAGTCCAAGCCGCGGTCTCGGATCATCCGGTAGTCGTCCTGTCCGGCGCCAGACAGGTCGGCAAAAGCACCTTTTTGCAGCATGAAGCGCCGTTCTCCGGGTGGCGCTATATCACTCTCGATGATCTCGACGTGCTGCGCCAAGCCAGGAATGATCCCTCCCCCCTTTGGGCCGGGGTAGAGCAGGTGGTGTTAGACGAGGTGCAGAGGGTGCCGGAACTGCTCTCCGCTGTCAAGGTGGCCGTCGATCAACGGCGAAGGAAGGTTCGTTTCATCCTTTCAGGCTCAGCCAATCTCCTCCTGATGCGGCAGGTGAGTGAAAGCCTGGCGGGTCGCGCCTTATATTTTTCCATGCTCCCGATGGCTCTCGGAGAGATGCACGGGAGATCGGCGCCAGATTTGCTCCTCAACCTTTTACAGGGGAAGATGCCGACTGAGGGGCGGACCGAACGTCCGTCCGGAGAGCTGTCGGCACTCATGCTGCGCGGATGCATGCCGCCGCTACTGGCCTTATCCCAGCCTCAGATGTGGATCCGTTGGTGGGAGGGCTACGTGATGACGTATCTGGAGCGGGACTTGCGCCGGTTGTCGCAGATCGAAGCGTTGTCTGATTTCCGCCGGCTGATGCAAGTCCTTGCCCTGCGGAGCGGTCAGGTACTCAATCAGACTGAAGTCGCTCGAGATATCGGAATGAGTCAGCCTACCGTACACCGGTATATTAACCTGCTTGAAACCACCAGCCTTCTGGAGCGACTGCCCGCATTCGCCCGCAATCGTACGAAGCGGATCATGAAGTCTCCGAAGATCTACTGGATCGACCCCGGGTTGGTCGCGTATCTTTCAGGCCATCACGAGGCCGAAGCCCTGTATGCCTCCAGAGAGGCGGGGGCCATGTTTGAGACCTTGGTCTTCCTGCATCTGCGCGCACTCACGCAATTGCTGGTGCCCAGGCCGCACCTGTACTATTGGCGGACGGTAACCGGGAAGGAGACCGATTTTGTCATCGAGCAGGGGCGGAGGCTGATAGCGGTAGAGGTCAAGCTGGGTACGTCCCCGCGCTATGCCGACGCAGCGGGGCTGCGGGTATTTTTGGACGAATATCCGGAGACGGCAGCAGGCATCCTGATTCATTCGGGCGACAAGGTGCAATATCTGCATGAGAAGATCGTTGCCGTTCCGTGGCACCTTCTCGCCGGCGAGGGGACGAGTGGTCAATAATCCGAGTACCCCGCATTGTGCCATATGTCCCGTTCTGAGGACTTGACCTTGACCCGTCCCATCACGGTGCGGTAAAAGGTAAGGTATGGAGCTGTGTCGGTATCTGTTCGGGCGATTTAAGGAGGCCGGGGTACGGCATGTGTTCGGCCTGCCGGGCGATTTCTTCCTGCCTTTTTTCAGGGCCCTGGAGGAGGAACCCGGGATCGAGCCGGTGATTCTCACCCATGAGCCGTCCGTGGGGTATGCGGCGGACGCCTATGCCCGCGTCCAGGGCCTGGGCGTCGCCGCCGTGACCTGGGGCGCCGGCGCGCTCAACATGGTCAACGCCACCGCGCAGGCCTACGCCGAGCGCTCGCCGGTACTCGTCCTGTCCGGCGCGCCCGAGATCGCCCATCGGGATCCCGATGCCCTTCTGCATCACCGGGTCAAGACGTTCGACAGTCAGATCCGAGTCTACCGCGAGGTGACCGGCGCTGCCGCGGCTCTTGATGACCCGGCTCATGCCATCGCCGAGGTGGACCGCGTGATTGACAGCGTCCTGCGCACAAAGCGTCCCGGCTACATCGAGATCCCGCGCGACTTGATCCGGGCGGACGTGCCCGTACCCTCCAGACGTGAGCCGGAGATCAGGCCAAAAGATGAGCGCGCTGCGAATGAGGCGCTGGCCGAGGTGCTTGCCCGCATCCGGGTGGCGGAACTCCCGGCCATCTATGCGGGCGCTGAGATACGCCGCTTTCGGCTTCACGACAAGCTGGTGGCGTTGGCCGAGAAATACGGGCTGCCGGTGGCGACCTCTCTGGACGGCAAGGCGGTCTTCCCGGAGCAGCACCCCCTCTTTGCGGGGAACTACCTTGGCGAAATCGGGTCGCCTCGGGCCCGCAAGGTGCTGGAGACCGCCGACTGCGTCCTGATGCTCGGGGCGCTGATGACTGACGTCAATACCGGCATGTATACGGCCCGGTTTGATCGGCGCAAGGTTATCTCGGCCGTCCATGAGGGGGTCACCGTCAGCTATCACCGGTTCCCGGATGTGAGTCTGGAGGAGCTGATGGATGCGCTGCTTGCTTTGCCGGAGGCGCCGAGGCGTATGGAGCCGCTACCGCCGCCAATGCCGCCTCAACCAATTCCGACCGGAGTGCTGACGCCTGATGCTATCATCGCCGTACTCAATCGGGTAGCGGCCGGCCGATCGGTCCTGTACACCGCCGACGTGGGCGACGCGATGTTTGCCAGCGTGGAACTGGCGACGGATATGTTCCTGGGGCCGGGCTATTACTCGAGTATGGGCTTCGCGGTACCCGCGGCTATCGGCGCAGGGTTGGCCGCACCTGATCGGCGGCCCATCGTCCTGGTCGGCGACGGCGCTTTCCTGATGACGGGTCTGGATCTGGTCTCATGTGTGCGCCTCGGGCTGCACGCTGTTGTGATCCTCTTTAACAATCACACCCATGGGATGCTGGCCGCCATGGATGGCCCGGCTCGATCGTATGAGTTGCCGACCCCCGATTACGTGCGGTTGGCCGAAAGCCTGGGGGCCCGCGCTTTCCGTGTCCGGACGCCAGAGGAACTCGAACAAGCCCTGGGAATAGCGCTGGGAGATGCGACGGCGACGATCATGATCGAGGCGGTGATCCCGCCCGGGACCTACTCAGCCTCGATGCAGCGCCTGGGCGCCGTCGTTCATCGCCTGCGACGCAGATAGGCCCTGAGCGAATGAAGACAACGATGTGCCAACCACCTCACTGCAAAGGAGAAACGATGCTGGTAAAACGCTATATGCAGACCAAGGTCGTCACGGTTGGGCCTGATGAGCAGGCCAACGCGGCGCTGTACATGATGAAGAAGAAGACTATTCGACATCTCGTTGTGACCGACAACGGGAAGCTGCTCGGAATCGTCACCGATCGGGACTTTCGACTGATGAGGCCCTCGCCCGCCACCAGCCTGTCCATTTATGAGATTCATTACTTGCTGGATAAGGTGACCGTAAAAGAGATCATGACCAAGAAGGTGATCACCGTGACGCCGGAGACTCGGATCGCAGACGCGGCGCACCTGCTCCTCAATCGGAGGATTGGAGCGCTGCCGGTGGTAAAAGGTGGGAAGGTCGTCGGCATTATCACCGAGACGGACATGATCCGGGCTCTCATCAATCTGGAGGAGGCCCAGTAAGCGCGGTCAACGTGAGAGGTGGAAACGTCGCTTGGAACCAGTAGCTGGGCGTTACTTGGTCGTACCCTTACTGCGTGTTACAAGAACAGCAGGACGAAGCAAGCGTTCGCCTCGCATGACATGCAGCACATAGACGCGTGAGCCTTCTTCCCGGTAGAAGATTCGGCATGGTGGCTCAACGATCTGTCGGTAGCGCCACCCCTTGAGCTCCTGTGGCTTAGAACCGCTCTTGGGATGATCAGCAAGCTGACCCACGTGCCGAAATACGTTCTGGACTAATATCTTGGCCGCTTCCGGATTGTCCAAGGCGATGTAGTCGGCGATGGCATCCAGGTCGCTCAGCGCAGGCTCGGTCCAAATTACTTCAGCCATCGAGTCATGCGCTTTTTGGCTTGTGCATGAGTGAGCGTACGCCCTTCCTCAATAGCTTTCTCCCCACGCGCGATTCCTTCGAGCAGGCTCATCCGATGCTGCAAGGCCTCGTAGGTGTCAACGTCTACCAGGTAGGCACTTGGTACACCGTGCTGCGTAATGAGGATAGGCTCCTTGTTCCGTTCCAGCTCGGAGAGCAGCTCTGTGGCTTGGCGCTTCAGTGTTGTGACGAGTTCGGTTCGCATAAAAGTAATACTATAGTAGCACTATGATCCTTGCAAGCCCAATGTGACTCACCGGAGCATTTAGCTTCCGGCGCGCCTGCATCCGCGGGCCCTGATCGATCTTGAGGAGGCGTCGTAAAGGTCATTGGGGGGCAGTCTATCCGGCGGCAATTGCGTGGGCCGACCCGTCTCGAACGTCGCGTGAGGAGCTGGCGCGCTAGCCGGCCCGGACTCGTCAGTCTTCACTCACCTCACTACCTGCTTTCCAGGAACCGTAAGGCAAGCGTGACCATCAGCTACAATACCTTATTCGGCGTTGTTCAGGATGCTTTTCCGGCCACTTCAATAAAGGAGAACTCCTTGAGACCTGCGCTCGCCTTGGCGTGCTCGATGGTCATGCTGACGAGATTGCCCGTGGCATCAAGATCCACGTAGATGTTCTCGCTGATCTCCCTTGTTTCGTTTACCGGATTCTCGGTGAACTCGATCAGGGCCGTATCGGTGTCGGCGAAATATTTTACTTTCATTGTCCCTTCTCCGTGTATCCTCTGTCGAAGAACGCGTTGTGGACCGTTTCACCGTCCTCCAGTACGATCACTCGAAGATACCGTCCGACGGTCTTGATGAATACCCGTTTCTCGATTCTCCCGTCGGACTGAATCCTCGTTTCTATTGCGTGATCAATCGCTTCCGCGATCCATTCGTTTCGAATGATAGTACGGTCGGGTCGCATCCGCACATGGTCGAAATATCTCGTGGTTTTCATTCAGCCTTTATCTCATTGTTCGCTGAACGTGCTGCATAACCGGGCGCCGGCGCGCGAAGCGTCACGGGAATTCGTAAGCGCAGCTTGCAACGGTCCGATTGACCGAGAAAAGGTGGTCGGCATTATCACCGAGACGGACATGATCCGCGCCTTGATCGATCTGGAGGAGGCCCGGTAAACCTTTCTTTGCCTCCTAACGGAGCGCGAGTTGTCTGGTCACCAAGCGAGCACGCTCATAGGCGCGCCGGTGGCATAATGGGTTCTGGTTAGGATCGGATATCGATCCCGATCCAGAAACACACGCCAGCTACTACAGCCTGTAGCTGCTCGGGCGAGAGTATGCCCAGCGGACGCATGAGCCTGACCGTGGGCACGGTAACAATGCCCTGCGCGTCGAAGGCGCCTGAGCGCAGAAAGGGGACGGGGACAGCAATCTCATAGCCTGTGCCTCTGAGGCTCGTTGTGTGGGGGACCACGGTGATCAAGGCACGATCTTCCTCAGCGTGAGGCACGCCAAGAACGAGGCAGGGACGGATCTTCGCAGCCAATCCGAGGTCAACTAGCCAGACCTCGCCCCGGCAAGGAGGTCTCACCCTTGTGCCTCGTTGCGGTCATACTCCTGGAACACCAAATCGGCAACGTTGGTCAGTTCGTTATCTGAGGGCGACGCGTAAGGGGATTCGAGGAGGCGCCGAAGAAGCCTGGCGAGAGCCTCATGCTTCTCCTGTTCAGGGAGAGCCTCGAAGGAATCGATCAATTGTCGCACCGCGTTCGTCATTAAAATAATTATACATCCTTATAGACCGGCAGCCAAGGTTCGCGATGAGCCGTCGGTGCCCATGATCGCATTGGCGCCGACGGCTCTATTTGCCTGTCAGCCGGTCAAAGGTCCAGTGGCTACCGATTCATATTCCCCGCATCATCGGCCTGTCGGACGAGAGGCTCAGATCGATCTCCACACAATCGGATTCGCAGGCCCCCGATACATTGGGCTCGGAAGACCGCGCCGAGCGATGGAGTACCGCACGTGTTGGCGTGATCCGCAGCGATTCGTCGGTCACGGCGGCCTGCCCGTCGACGATCAGCGAGTAGTCCGCTTCGGATTGCGGCGGCCAGACCAGGCCGACGGCCGGCCGTGCCAGCGCGTTCTCTCGGCTCCGGCGACCGATGCCGTTTACGACCAGGGTGCCGCCGTGCAGCACCGCGGCGACTGCAACCGCATGCGGCGCGCCTGTGGTGCTGGTCGTCATCAGGTACGCGAAGCGGTACCGCGTGATGACGTGTGCTAAGTTCGGCAATTCGACCGCACTACTCATGCCCACACCCTCCTATTCAGTGCCGCATCTCTCACGTGATCCGTCGTGCTGAACAGAATCGCAAGCTGCGCTCGCGGCCATCCGCTTGACGGCGTTGTTCGGCACCGATCTCATCGACAAATCAGGCAGCCTGCAACATGAACTCCACTTTCACCGCCTCAAACGGAAACACAATGCCGCCCCCCTCGGCTCGCTCAATGAGTCCGGCATTCAGGAGTGCGGTCACGTCCCGATGCACGGCCTTGACGTCACGGCCGACGCGACGAGCAGCCTCTCGGATCGACACCGGGCCCGCGCCGCACAGTACCTTCAGCAGTTCCCATCGCTTCGCAGATAAAACCTCCCATAGCAGTTCAGGAGTCGCGAAGCTGATACGTGCCGAGTGCTCGGGTTTTCCCGCCTTTCCGACCCGCACGACGTCGGCCATTGCCTCGGCGGGCGTACGTACATCAAGAATCACGGTTTTCACGGTTCCACCTCGCTATGTCGCGTTGAAAATCGGCGACGAGTTGTTCAAGAGTAGTAAATTCGTAGGTACTCTCCTTGCCGCCCATATGTCGATGGTCGCCTTTCCCCACCTCATTGTCGTATCGCAGGACGCATGCACCTCTCACTACATAGACCAGCCGGTATTTGAAGTCATGAGTCGACCCGACCACTGGCTTCGGCATTTGCCATAAGACCAGTTCGGCGAACGCCTCTGCGGAGTAGATGATGCGTCTTCGAAGGAGTTGAGTCGCCTTCATGTTGGGGACATTACCAACACTCAGCTATGTTGTCAATTGCTCCATCACCGCCCGGGTGTATCGCGGTGCCGAACTATAAATGAGCCGCACTTGAAACCGACTCAGACTGGCGACCTTTCTCAGCCGTCCTGTAGTCGATCCGCCGGGCGACGTTAGGGACGCATGGACCGATAACGCGGCGCGATGTGGGGGCCTGAATTCTCATGCTCTCGATATCGCCGAGCCTTACGCCCGGCGCTCAGCCGCCGGAACGCGCCGCCGAAAGCGAACGAGCTACGAGGACCGTTCGGCGCGTTCCGGCGGCTGCAGCGTGTTGTAGTTAGGCAGGCTTGCGAGTCGACTTAGGGTTGACCTCCGAAGCATCAACCGTGAGAGCACTTGGTTCTGAAAAGCGTTGTAGCCCCAACTTGACAATTGGAACGATCGCCGCCGGACGCACGTCCTCTGGCGACGGGCCGATGTTCCCGGCGGCGATTCCGAACTCAACGTACACGCCCCACAGGCCTTCATGGATCCCCTGTTGGCGGACGAGGGCAGCCGCGATCTCTTTGAATGTGTACGTATACTGCTGCACTTCGGGCATTAGTTCACCACCTCCCTAAAATCTTGTCGCACAAAGAGGTACCTGTTGGCGCTGCTGTGCACGGCGTTAACGCAAGGCTTCTGAAATGCGCGTGCGGAGTACGCCCGAAGCGTGTCTTCCAAAGACGACCAAGACTTCTCCGATGTGCTGTACCCAGCCGGAAGGTGCACCAGCCATTCCGCAAGTTCGATATATCTGTCGTTAGCAGAGGTGTGCTTGCTTGCGTTATCCGCAAGATCGATCTTCCATCGCGTGCCGAGTGCCGTTGAAATCTCTACGAGGGTCTTCAGTGTGACATTGGGATTACCGTTCAGCAGACGTGTAACCTGGGAACGATCCTTTCCGAGCGTCTCCGCGAGTGCGCTTCGATTCATCCCAACTTCAGCCATGCGAGCGACGATCCGTTCACTGATCCCGAGCATGAGCTTCTGGGTTTCGTATCCCGCCCTCCCGGCCAGACTCTCGACGCGCTTAGCCAGCCAGCCCTTCATAGATGAGATTCCTTTCTCTCTTGGCTTCGAGCACTTCGGCGCGAAGCTTCACTGCCCGACGGAACTCCCGTCGAGGCATCTTTTGCCCCTGCTTGAAATAGCCGTGCGTTACGACGATCACCCTTCGAAGGCCGGGATCGTAGAAGAACACCAGGCGCACCCGACTAGGCTTTAGCGCAAAGAACCCGTCGCTCTCGACGTTGCACTTCTTGTCGTTGCGAGGGATTCCTTGCGTCGCCACGTACTCCAACATCGCGATTGTCGCGTCTTCGTCATTCCCGGATAGGTCTTCGAGGAAGTCACGCACGCCCGGAAGCGCATAAATCGTGAATCCTGAGGCACTTCCGGTGGCGATGAGTTCCAACCTCACGGATTGACTCCAACATCCACGGCGATGCTACCTCCTGTTGACATAAATGTCAACCGCGACAACTCGGTGGGCATTCCCGAGCCCGGTTAACTATAGGTGAGCCGCTCTTGAGTCCGACAAAGGCTGGCGGCCTTGGCCGCCCTATAGTCGATCCGCCGGGCGAGGTTGGGGGCACATGGCGCGATAACGCGGCGCCCACTGTCTGGCGTCCAGCAGTTGCTCCCACTGCTGGAGCGAGGTTTGCTGGGCGAGCCCCTGGCGTTGGGCCTCGATTCCCACGGCCAGCGCGATTTGGCGCGATAGGGCGCGGATCTCTGCAAGCGGCGGCAGGAGGGGCGCGTCGAGTCCTGCCGGCTTGGGCGTACTGTCGCTCAGGACCCGTGCGGCGGCCAGGAACATCTCGTCTGTGACACGCCGGGCCCCCGAGGCGATCACGCCGAGCCCCAGCCCTGGGAAGACATAGGCGTTGTTGCACTGACTGATCGGGATGGTGCGCCCCTGGTACGCGACAGCCGGGAAGGGGCTGCCGGTTGCCACCAGCGCCCGCCCCTCGGTCCAGGCCACGAGGTCGACCGGCGAGGCTTCGCACTGGGCTGTCGGGTTGGAGAGCGGCATGAGGATGGGGCGCTCGACCTGCCGGGCCATGGTTCGGATCACGTCTTCGGTGAAGAGACCGGGCTGGCCGGTCACGCCGATCAGCACCGTCGGCTGGACGCGGCGCACCACCTCGGCCAGGGGAATCTCTCCGGCCGGCCCGCGCTCCCAGCCGGCAAGCCGCTCCAGCGGCCGGCAGTAACGCTCCTGAGCCGGCTTGAGATCGCGCATCCCTGTGTGCAACAGACCGTGGCGCCCGACCAGCCAGAGCCGCGATCTGGCCTCATCCTCGGATAACCCCTCCCGGACCAGCGCCGCCACCAGCAGATCACTGATGCCCGTTCCGGCCGAGCCGGGGCCCAGGATGACGACGCGCTGGCTGCCCAAGGGACGGCCCGTGGCCTTTCCCCCGGTCAGCAAGGCGGCGAGGGTCACGGCCCCGGTTCCCTGGATGTCGTCGTTGAAACTGCAGAGCCGGTCGCGGTAGCGATCCCGCAGTCGGCGGGCATTATCCTTGCCAAAGTCCTCCCACTGCAGCAGCACGCCGGGCAGGTGCCGCTCCACCGCCTGCACGAATTCCTCCACGAAGGCGTCGTAGTCCGGCCTGCGCACGCGCTCATGCCGCCAGCCGAGGTAGTGCGGATCCGCCAGCCTCTCCGGGTTATTCGTCCCAACGTCGAGGACGATCGGGAGTGTTCGGCCAGGGTCTACCCCGCCGCACACGGTGTACAGGGCCAGCTTCCCGACTGAAATGCCGATCCCGCCCACGCCCTGATCGCCGAGCCCGAGGATGCGCTCGCCATCGGTCACGACGATCACGTCTACCTGGCGATACGGCCGGTTTTCCAGAATGGCGTCCAGCTCGTGTCGTTGTGGGTAGGAGATGAACAGTCCGCGAGATCGGTGGTAAATATGGCTGTAGCGCTGACAGACTTCTCCCACCTCCGGCGTGTAGATGATCGGGAGCATCTCGGTAAGGTGGTCGTGCAGCAGACGGTAAAATAGCGTTTCGTTCCGGTCCTGCAGGGCGCGCAGAAAGAGAAAGCGCTCCAGCGCTGTCGTCTTCTTCAGGTACTCCTCATACCTCCGTGTCGCCTGCCCCTCCAAGGTGCTGACGTAGGAAGGCAGCAGGCCGACCAGGCCGAAGTCGCGCCGCTCCTGTTCGGAAAAGGCCGTTCCCTTGTTCAAGAGGGAGCAGTCGAGCAACAGCCGACCCCGGAGGGGGATCTCCATGACCGTCTCGCCCGTACGATCATCGATCACTTCCGTCACATCGATCATGTCCATGCCCTCACATCGATGCACTCTATAACGAGGCGATCCGAGGTGTCAATGTATCCATCAGGAGCGACGAGAAAAACAGTGCTGAGTCCACATGCAAGAAACCACGAAGAGTGGTAACTTGTAGGAGGCCAAGCGGAGCGCTATATTGTCATTAGAGGTTGGATTGCTCCGTGAAGGGGGTGCCATGTCGGCCACAACGACCCTGGCAGAGGTCTTGACGCAACTCACCAAAGAAGGGGAGTTGTACGAAAAACTTCCCAACCGGCGGGTGCGGTGTTATGCCTGCGGCCATCGATGTCTGATCCCGGAAGGACGCCAGGGGGTCTGCCGGGTCCGGTACAATAAGGGGGGCGCCCTGCAGGTTCCGACCGGCTACGTCGGGGCGCTACAGGTCGATCCAGTCGAGAAGAAGCCATTCTTCCATGCTCTTCCGGGATCGCTGGCCTTAAGCTTCGGGATGCTGGGATGCGACTTCCACTGCGGGTACTGCTTGAACTGGATCACGTCGCAGGCATTGCGCGATCCCGCCGCAGTGAGTCCGCCAGAGCTGGTGACGGCCGACGAATTAGTGAACATGGCGAAGCGGCATGGCGCGCCGATGGTCGCCAGTACCTACAATGAGCCGCTGATCACCAGCGAGTGGGCGGTCGAGATCTTCCGCGTGGCCAAAGCGCGCGGCCTCAAGACCGCCTACATCAGCAACGGGAACGGCACGCCGGAGGTGCTCGATTATCTGAAGCCCTGGGTGGACCTGTACAAGGTAGACCTGAAGGGGTTTAATGACGCCAATTACCGGAAGCTGGGCGGAGTGCTGGGCAACGTTCTGGACACCATCAGGCTGCTGGTTGAGAAGCGATTCTGGGTCGAGATCGTGACGCTCGTTGTGCCGGGATTTAACGATTCTGACAAGGAGTTGGCGCAGATCGCCGAGTTTCTGGCCTCCGTTTCCGTCGATCTGCCGTGGCATGTGACGGCCTTCCATCAGGATTACAAGATGTTGGACCACGCCAACACGGCAGCCGCCACCCTGTTCCGGGCCGCTGAGATCGGCAGGCGGGCCGGTCTGCATTACGTCTATGTCGGTAATCTGCCGGGCCGTGTCGGCCATCACGAGAACACCTACTGCCCCGCCTGCCGTACCTTGCTGATCGAGCGGCACGGCTACACCATCCTCAAGAACGCTATCCAGGAAGGCGCCTGCCCCACCTGCCAAACCTCCATCCCCGGCGTCTGGAATTAGCCCCAAGACTCTTTTCCCGGCACCACTCGCAGCCCCGTTAGACGCCGGCGAGAGAAAAGGGTTGACCATGGCGACGGTATGACGTATGGTCATACCTAGAGGTATCACATGCCCAGATCAAAGATTGCCATATCCCTCGATAAGTCCACCTTGGAACGCCTCGACAAGCTTGTCGAGGAAGCCGCCTTTCCAAGCAGGAGTCAGGCGATTCAGGAAGCAGTGGAGGAAAAACTGACGCGTCTGGAACAAAACCGCTTGGCTAGGGAGTGCGCGAAACTCGATCCCGCATTCGAGAAGGCGCTCGCCGAGGAAGGCTTATCTGAGGATGTTTCGGAATGGCCCGAATACTGAGGGGAGAGATTCGTTGGGCCGATCTCAACCCGGTCCGCGGAAAGGAACAAGCGGGGCTGCGCCCCGTACTCATCCTCAGCCACGACGTATTCAACGAACGCTCCGGCACGGTGATCGCCGTAGCGCTCACGAACTAGCCTCAGCAAGCTGGTTTCCCTCTGACTCTTGAGCTTCGGTCAAAAGAACTGCCGAAGAAATCATGGGCGAAGATCAGCCAGATTCGCACACTGGCGGTTGAACGGATCGGCCGGCGAATCGGGGAAGCGAGCCTCGAGGATCTGGCTCAGGTCGTCGAAGGACTGAATGAGATCATTGGCCGCTGACCCCTTCGAGCATATCTTCTGCCACGCCTATCACACCCTCCTGATCGAGCGGCACGGCTACACTATCCTCAAGAACGCTATCCAGGAAAGCGCCTGATCTGGAGACCGTGATAGCGGAGGCCGATCGACTATTAGCAGAAGATTGACCGGTGAAAATTCTCTTCACCCCGTCCGCATAGACTCAATTTCTTTCCGCTCTCGCCTATATCCGCGGCGATAAACCCACCACCGCGTTGCGATTCCGCCGACGTGCGGAAACTGCCTTGAAAAGACTAATCCAATTCCCGGAATCAGGCCGGGTGATTCCGGAGTTTCCAGAGCTACCTCACCGTGAAGTCGTGGTGGCGCCGTATCGCTTTTTCTATCGTGTCAAGGGGAAGGCGATCTGGATCGTTGGAGTGTGGCATGGCGCGCAACTTCCGGCTGTTTCAGAGGATGTTGAAGGCGTCTAGCAGATATTATTCGACGCCACCACCTGAGATTGTGCTGGTCGGTCTTTGCCGACACCAATCGGTGCCGTGCGGACTTGACAAGTTCCTTGAAAGACAGGAGAATCGCGGCATTCGTCGAAAGTTTCTGATCGTGATATACCGGTTAGTATACGCAATGGTTAGGCTCACTTCGGAGAGGGTTCTATATGCCTTGCTGGTTACAAATCGCTCAAGGACTGCTCGCTCCCTTGATCGCCATCATTACGACCTACATCGCATGGCAGCAATGGAATGCAACCAAGCTGAAGATGAGAATGGAAAGATACGAGCGAAGGCTAAAGTACCGTAGGCTGGGTTGAGGAACAAAACCCAGCTCAATAACCTCGGTGGTATTACTGGAGGTCGCGACGTGTCAAACGGGGTAAGCGGGTTGCTGGGATTCGGTTTGCTCATCCCAGCCTACCGCACTGCGGGATTGCTTCGGCTTCGCCTCGCAATACCGCATGCGCCGGCGGCGCGCCCATGGCCTTAGAAGTTACGACGTTCAGCAAAATCCCCCCTAACCCCCCTTTTCAAAGGGGGGGGAACGGGAAGGATTTTAGGATAGGTGGGGAACCTTTCTAACCGATGACACAGGACAAGAAAGCCAGAAACATGCACCTGGTCATTCGCACGCTGAAGGCGGGGTGGCATGATAAGGACGAGGTGATGCTCCATGCGGTGTTCCAACTACTGGTGGACTTCGTGGAGCAAGAGCAGCCCGACAAGCACATCGACTGGAGTCACGACGACGATCATCAACAGGCGTGGAAGGAGATACGCGCCCTCTACCGATGGTGGACGACGACACGCCCAAGCCGACGGAGTCCTCTGGATGACAAGAAGATTGCCGTACCACCGCTACGGTTTGAGAAGATCGCAGGGACGACGCTCAGCAGGCTGGTGACGCCGGACAAGAAGAAGTATGCGGCCTATTATCGGGCGCTCAAGCAGGATATGCGCTTAGAACAGAAGTGGCGCGAGGAGGATCGGCGCAATCTCCATCGTCTTGTCGAAATTCGAGAGTTCTTATGGATCTGAACCAAGGCATGGCTAACCAGAGCTGACAATTGGCGCGCAACAAGCTGCGCGCTTCGCTCTTGGTTAGCCGTCTGCGGACGACGACCTACTCGTAGGAGGAGACACCTTCAGGGGTGCATTCGCCTGGTGGTCGGGTAGTCCGGTGCACCGTTAGACGCGTTCGAGCCAGCCTTGCTTGAGGTTGACTCTTTCTGGCTCGGTAGCGTATTCTAGCAATTAGCGTTTCAGTCGCGGGAGGAATTTATGAAAGCAAAGGTCACAGACAAAGGTGTGGTTATCCCAAAGGAGTTCCTGGAGGGGGTCGAAGAGGTGGAGATCCGGAAAGAAGATCACTGCATTGTGGTCGTACCGACCATCGAGGGTGGTGATCTTATCCTCGACCTTGGGAAGCACCCTGTTGCGTGCGGTGCGCCCGACGCCTCTGAGCAGCATGACAGGTATCTTTACGGCTCTGCCTCATGACATCTGTTTTCCTTGATACCGCCTTTCTCATCGCGCTTGAGGCGGCGGATGACCAGCACCATGAAGCTGCGTTCAAGCACTGGCGAAACTTGACTATGTCGTTGCCACCGCTGGTGACCACGTCCTACATTCTCGCCGAAGTAGTCACCTTCTTTAACAGTCGCAACCGACATGCCAAAGCTGTCGAAGTCGGCAGTCTCCTGATGCATAGTCCTTCAGTTGAGCTTGTGCACGTCAATGATGCGCTGTTCCATGAGGCGTGGCGGTACTTCACGCAGCACAGCGACAAGTCTTACTCGCTGACTGACTGCATCTCATTCGTGGTGATGGAACGGCTTGGCATACGCATGGCTCTGACTTTTGATCAACACTTTGTCCAGGCGGGGTTTGAAAAGCTGCCTTGAGGCGTCTGCCGTGCCTGGGGCCATAAGCCTACCGATTGGTTTGTGATTGACACTGCTGCGGGGTAAAGTCATGGAATATGAAATGACGCTGACTGCTAGTGGAGGTTCTCGCCGCTCGCTCTCCACATCGGTTACGGGTTCGTCAACACCGCCGTAACCGACTCACACCCGCATCGCCGCAACGCCTATCTCCAGGTCTTTAAGCTCCACAATTCCTTTGCAAGGGGCGTGGACTCACGTACAATTGTTGCGTTGACTGGCCTGATCCTCTGATATCTGACTACGGAGGCGTGAGATTTTCGCGAAGTTTGCCCAGCTTCGACCGTACCTGTACCGGCACCGGCGGTTCCTGTTTATTGGCCTCGGTGCGCTGATCATGACCGACCTGTGCGGGCTGGCTATCCCGTGGCTGACCAAGGACGCGCTGGACACCCTCCTGGCCGGTTCTGGGACGGCCATCACGCTCTGGAAGTATCCCGCCCTGATCGCGCTGGCCGCCGGTGTGCAGGTGATCTTTCGGTACTTCTGGCGGACCTACGTGTTCGGGTTTTCGCGCCACATCGAGTGGGATGTCAGAAACGCCATCTTTGCCCACCTGCAGCGGCTGCCGCTCAGTTATTTCAGCCATACCAAAACCGGCGACCTGATGTCTCGGCTGACCAACGATATGGTCTCCCTCCGCGAGATGCTGGGGATGGGGGCCATGGCCTCGCTCGACGCCGTGTTGATGATGTCCGCCAGCCTGCTGCTCATGGTGGTCATCGATCCGTGGCTGACGTTGTGGAGCCTCCTGCCCCTGCCGGGCATCACCGCCCTCATGCTGGTGGCCGGCAACCGCATCTTCAACCGATATCGCGATATCCAGCGCCACCTCAGCACCCTCAGCACCTTTGTCCAGGAGAATCTGGCCGGCATCCGGGTTGTCCAGGCCTACGCGCAGGAGGAGAATCAACAGGAGTACTTCGGCGGGTTGAGCCGGGAGTACCGGGTCAAGAACCTTGATCTGGTCAAGCGCTGGGGATATTTCTGGCCGGTGACCAGCTTTCTGTCCGGCTTGGCCGCGACGGTTGTCTTGTGGCTTGGCGGCCGCAAGGTGGCCATGCAGACGATGTCGCTCGGAGAACTGGCCGCCTTCTACGGCTACCTGGCCATGCTGACCTGGCCCATGATGGCGGTCGGATACGTGATCACGCTTTATCAGCGCGGTTCGGCCGCGCTGGCCCGGCTCTTTGAGATTCTGGACGCGCCGGTTGCGGCCGGGTATCAGACGCCGGGAACTGGGCAGGTGTCGAAATTACACGGCAAGATCGAATTCCGCAATCTGTCGTTTCGCTATGCCCCAGATGCGCCGCTCGTGTTGCAAGGGATCACGCTGACCATTCCGGCCGGTACCTGGTGCGGGATAGTGGGCGAGACCGGCGCCGGGAAGAGCACGCTGGTCAGCCTCCTGCCGCGCCTGCACGAAGCGCCACCTGGAACCATTTTCATCGACGACGTTGAACTGCGCGAACTCCCGTTGCAGACCCTGAAGCATGCGATCGGCTTGGTCTCTCAGGATATCTTTCTGTTCTCCGACACCATCCGGGAAAACATCCTGTTCGGCAACGGGGGCGCCACATCGGAAGAGCTCGATATGGCGGTCGACCTCGCCCAATTGACACCCAGCATCCAGGGGTTTACCCACCAGTTCGACACGATACTGGGGGAGCGGGGGGTCAGGCTGTCCGGCGGCCAGAAACAACGGACTGCCCTGGCTCGAGCCCTCATCAAGAATTCGCCTATCCTGATCCTGGACGACGCCTTCTCCAGCGTAGACACCGAGACCGAGGAGCGGATCCTCGAGCAGTTGAAAGGGTTCATGCGCGGGCGGACCGCGATCGTGATCTCACACCGGATCTCGACGGTGATGGCGGCCGATCAGATCATCTACCTGAAGGATGGGCGAATCGTGGAACGGGGGAGCCACGAAACGCTGCTGGCCTTGCGGGGCCACTACTACCGTATGTACCGCCGGCAGTTGCTGACACGGGAACTCGATGCCCTGAGCGACAATGGAGGCGCGCGGCGATGAAGGAAGCGCAGGGTCATCAGGACGACGAATTGCTGGGTAAGGCCTATGATGCCCGGCTGATCCGGCGCCTGCTCAGGTATATTGCGCCGTACCGGTGGTGGGTTGCGGCCTCTCTACTGCTCCTCTTTCTGACCACAGCGATGCAACTGCTCGGGCCGTATATCACCAAGATCGCGATCGACACCCACATCGCCGCCCGCGACCTGCATGGGCTGAACCTCGCGGTCCTGGCCTACCTGATCACCGTCCTCGTCGGGTTCATATCGCAATACGCCCAGAGCTATACCGTACAGTATACCGGCCAGCGGGCCATGCATGACCTCAGAGTGCAGATCTTTACCCACGTGCAACGACAGGACCTCGCCTTCTTCGACAGGAATCCGGTCGGGCGGCTGATGACCAGGGTCATCAATGATGTGGAGACCCTGAACGAGCTGTTCGGATCCGGGGTGGTGGCACTGCTGGGCGACCTGCTGACGCTGGTCGGGGTCGCGGCGGCCATGTTAGCGCTGGACTGGCGCCTGGCACTGATCTCGTTCGCGACCTTCCCGCTCATGCTGCCCGCGACGGCCGCCTATCGCAGGCGGGCGCGCGACAACTACCGCGACAGCCGACGGATCCTGGCCCGGATGAATGCGTACCTGCAGGAGAACATCTCCGGCATGGCGACCATCCAGGCGTTCGGTCAGGAGGCGCGTCACCTCCGCAGGTTCAAGGAGATCAACACCCAGCATCGGGATGTGCTGATTAAGAGCATCCAGTACAACGCGATCTTCTTCCCCACCATTGAACTTTTCAGCGCCATTACCGTCGGCCTCCTGCTCTGGGTGGGCGGCGCCATGATCCTCGACGAACGGGTCCTCCCCGGCGTGATTATCGCCTTTGTCCAATACGTGAACCGCCTGTTTGCGCCGATCCGGGACCTGGCGGAGAAGTACAACATCCTGCAGGCGGCGATGGCTTCGAGCGAGCGGGTATTCAAACTGCTCGATACGGAGGAATCGCTGGCGGAACCCGCTGCGCCGATCCGTCTCGTTCGCCTGCGCGGCGAGATCGAGTTCCGGGATGTGTGGCTCTCCTACACGGCCGGCGAGCCGGTGCTCAAGGGGATCTCCTTCAAGGTCGCCCCGGGCGAAAAGGTGGCCATAGTCGGCGCGACGGGCGCCGGGAAGACCTCGATCATCTCGGCCCTGTGCCGGTTCTATGACGTGCAGCGCGGCAGTGTATGCGTTGACGGCGTCGACGTGCGGGAATGGGATAAGCGGGCGCTGCGTCGGCAGATAGGGTTGGTGTTGCAGGATGTCTTTCTCTTTTCAGGCGATATCGCCCGCAATATCAGTCTCGGCGATCGCGCGGTCTCGGACGCGCACATGATTGAAGCGGCGCGGCGTGTTCACGCCGAGGATTTCATTGATCGTCTCCCGGGCGGTTTCCGTGCCGTGGTGGAGGAGCGTGGCTCAACGCTCTCCCAGGGCGAACGGCAGCTTCTCTCGTTCGCCAGGGCGCTCGCGTTCGATCGGCCGATCCTGATCATGGATGAGGCGACCAGCTCGGTGGATACGGCAACAGAGTCACTGATCCAGGATGCCCTGAGAACGCTGCTGCTCGGGCGGACCGCCCTGATCATTGCGCATCGTCTGTCGACCATCCAGTTCGTCGATCGGATCATCGTCCTGCACAAGGGGCGCATCCGCGAGGAGGGGACCCATCAGGAGCTCCTCGCCAGCGGCGGACTGTACAGCCGGCTCTACGAACTGCAATATCAGCCGCTGGCCTAGTACCGATCCCTTCCCTCACCGGACCCGCTGTCCCTACGGCTTCCTTTCCGATACCAGAATGACCTCGTGTATCTCGAAACCGTTGGGGCCGGGACACATCTCCTTGGGCGCCATATTCTTGTGGACCTGCTTGAACTCTTCGCTCTGGGTCCAGGCCTCGAACGTCTCCTGGCTTTCCCAATGGGTCATCAGGATGTAGTAGTCGCCTACGATAGGCCGCAGGATTTCGTTGCGGATAAATCCCGGCATGCGCTCGACCACGCTCAGGCGGTCGTCGAACCGCTTCTCGAACTCGCTTTCACACCCTTTTGTTACAGGCACCCTGTTGGCTACGACAATCATTGTTGCCTCCAATACCTACCCGTGCCGCGAGCGGCGCAGCAGACAAGCAGAACGGTTCACGTTTCGTTGGATCGAATGGGCACCATGATAACTGCGCGGGTGTACGTTGTCAACGTATCGCCCTGACTATATTTATTTCTTGACCTGTCAAAAACTTTCTGCTTGACTGACACTCGGTTCGTAATGACTGATTGGGCTTCAGCCGGGCGCGGCGCGTAGTCCCGCGCAGGTAACAGTGATAGAGGAGGTGTCAGATGTCGACGGAAGACAATAAGCGTCTGGTGCGTCGGCTCTACGCCGAGGGATTTCAATTCTCGGCGATGGATGAGTTTTTTTCTCCCGATCTTATCTACCACGATCCGCCTCCGATCCCCGGTCTCAGGCCAGGGATTGAAGCGATTAAGCAGACGTTCAGGACGTTTGCGTCCGCGGCACCGGAGGGTAACCCCGTCATCCACGATCTAATTGCCGAAGGAGACCTGGTAGTGGTCCGGATGACCGCAGCCGGATTACACACAGGCGAGCTCTTTGGAGTTCCGCCAACCGGCAAGCGGCTGGAGATGACCGGTATTGTGATCTACCGGTTCGAAGACGGGAAGATCGTCGAGCGGTGGGCCCAACATGATTTCCTTGGGCTCATGTATCAGCTTGGCTTGATCGGGACAAAGGGACATGAGTCCTCATCCCACCCTGACGAACTTGAACTTGGCGCGGCCGCGCAGAGGAATGCATGACCATATTATCGCAGAATCCGGAACTACAGGGGTGGGCCTTAATTCTGGGGGCGTCGAGCGGCTTCGGTGAGGCCGCCTCGCTTGCCTTGGCGAAAGCCGGGATGCATATCTTCGGCGTACATCTGGATCGCAAGGCCACCATGCCGAATGTCGAGCGAATTGTCGCCCAGATCAAACGTGAAGGACGGGAAGCGATTTTCTTTAACGTCAACGCCTCCGATCCGGAGAAGCGGCGCGAGGTTCTCGACCAGGCGGAGAAGATTCTGGCCGATCGAAGGGAGCCCTCCTCAGTGAAGGTCATGCTGCACTCTCTTGCTTTCGGGACCTTGAAGCCGTTCCTTGCCCACTCACCCAAGGACGCCATTACCCAGCCCCAGATGGATATGACCCTGGATGTAATGGCTCATAGCCTTGTCTATTGGGTTCAGGATCTGGTCATGCGACAGTTGACGGTGCGCGGCGGACGGATCTATGCGATGACCAGCTCCGGCGGGACGCGCGTCTGGTCCGGCTATGGAGCCGTTTCGGCGGCCAAGGCGGCCCTGGAGTCGCACATCCGGCAGCTCGCGATGGAGCTGGCTCCCCTTGGGATTACAGCAAATGCTATCCGGGCAGGGGTCACCGATACCCCGGCGCTCCGAAAAATCCCCGGAAATGAGGAGATCGTGCGGACCGCGCAGGAGGTTAATCCCTCCGGCCGCCTCACCACGCCGGAAGATGTTGGCGCGGCCCTCGTTGTCTTAAGCCGTCCGGAGACCTACTGGATGACGGGCAACGTGATCGGGGTAGACGGGGGCGAGGATGTTGTGGGGTTCTCTATCCCCACTTCGGTTGCAGGTCCTGAAAAGTCAAGTCCCGCTTGATGGGGGATGCGTGTACTCCGTCCGCGCGTAACAGCATAACAGCGGAGTCGATGATGCAGCCCGTCCAATGCAAGACCCAGGTCAACCTGATGCGTCCGGCGCATTGGTATCGCTTCGTGTGATTGTCCATGCCTTACTGGACTGCCACCAACTCTTCGCTGCCCGCAAGCGGCCTGCTTCGTGGTCAATCAGGAGGAACTTGACATAGCGCTCCAGTATCTGCGGGACCTCTCTGTCGCGTACGAGGAGTCTTTCCGTCGGCATCAGCAGCCGGACCTGGGCCGGCGGTCGCAGATGATCCAGGACGGCCGTCGGGACCTGCGCACCCAAGAGCGACTGTACGCAGGTCAGCGCATAGTAGGCGGCCTGGCGGCACTGATGGCGGTGGGCCATCTGCAGAAGACGATCCCAGTCGGTGCGGTTGCCATCGCGTCTGAGGGTCAGCAATAGATCACACAGGAGGATCAACCCGTCAAAGACGTGATGGAAGGCGAAATGGACGCAAAGGAAGAGTAAAAGGATCTCGCCGCCGAGGACCGGCACGATTTGCCTGCCAACGTGAATCCGATCCGGACAGTTCCACGCGAGTGTTTCACCCAGGAGGGATGGCGACCTCCAGGAGGCCATGAGGGTGTCCCAATGGAGGTCCACTGTCAGTATTCGTGGACCCTGTCGATCAAATTCAATCTCCCCGAACAACTCGCGCTTCTCGGACTCGAGATGCGGGTATCTCAGCCGAAATCCGACCGCTGTCAGCGCGGCCTTCGCCGCCCCGTAAGAGTCCTCTTTGATCAGGAGATCGATATCGTTATAGGGCCGCAGCCCCTCGACCGGATAGCAGGTCTTCGAGAGGGCCTCGCCCTTAAGGAGGATGAATGGGATATCGCGACTCTCGAATAGTCTTGCCAACTCTTCCAGCGCCTGCAAGTGGTACAGGTCATTAGCGACCGCTTCGCGGCGCTGCGCCTCCCATTCCGATCGTACCCATTCCGGTATTCCAGCGAATCGGGTGCGACGGAGGCCGTATGAGAGGAGTGGTCCGACCCGGTGATGGCGTACCAGTCGCTGCAGCAAGTGCCAGTCAAGAGAGGAAAAGGTCGGCTTGGCGTGGGCGGGCTCCTCGTGAAGCGAGGCTCGGAGCATGCCCAGGAGAGCCCCCCGCTCCGGGAAACGGTTCATCCCAGGAGCCGATCGACCAGGCGGGGAAGGTCCAGAACGTCACGGCCGAAATGGAGGCGATAGCACGTGGTTGTCTCGACAAGGCGCGCGAGCAGCTCGAAATGACGCACCGAAATCCCTCGGTCAAAACAGAGCAGGCTGTGCGGCAAGAGCGTCCGGAGCGCCTGCGCCTTTGAAAGCGTCTCGACTCTGCTCGTTGGCTCTCCACTGATGTTCGGAAAAAGGATGACGCTGGGCGCTACGGCGTCGGCCGCGGAACCCGGGTACAGCGTCTCGGCGCAGAATCGTTTCTTTCGGAAGCCGGTCTCGAGAGCCGTCGCCGCTCTGCTGAGTTCCGGAAAGAAGGCGACAGACTGATCGGTCACGTCGATCATCTCGGGAAATGGGAGTAACTCGACGTCACCTCCGTTCTTCCGCAGGAACGGTTTGTCATCTGAGAGGCAGCGATACCCTGCCCGCATCAGAGAGACACAGCAGGTACTCTTGCCGCTTCCGCTCATTCCAGGAATCAATACCCCGCACCCGTTCCGTTCCAGGGCTGCCGCATGCACGACATGGAGACCGCGTCGGGCCAGAAGCTGCGCGAACGGGAAAAAGAAGAATATGCTGGGAAGCAGCGCCTGGTGTAGATCCAGCGGCTCGGCAAGCAATCCCTCAAGCCGTCCGCCGGATGTGTCGAGCCATAACCGGCCACGCCGATGATAATCCAGCAATAGACCGCCATCCCGAGTATAGACGTCCCAGTCGATGCCCAGCCGACCGGCAAGATCAAAGGCGTTCTTCCAGGAGGTCGAGAAGAGTAATGATCCGGCTCCGTTGGATGACCCGCATGTAAGAGGGTCCGGGGCCTTTCCGCTGCGTTCATAAATGAACCGCAGCGGCTGGCTGTCGGCTGCCCGATCCCGGGCAAATCGGCGCAACAGGTCGCCAATCCCGGCGGCGAGCAATGGGATCTCAGTATCTACTTGAACGCCAATGCCGTAGAGATCAAATGTCTGCGTTATCATGCTGTTCATCTTGTTGCAAACAACACCACCGCCAAAAGAACCATTCGCCTAGTGAACCGGGCTTTGCACGACACCGGTAATATCCCGTAACGGCTTGTGTTTCGTCAGGGTCGGCTTCGTATAGGGCATCTTCGGGCTTTCCGTGCCGATATCTTTCATGCAGATTTGCCTTCCCATCATCGATTCAGACAGCGACGATTTCCCACAGGCATTACTGGTATCCCCTGGTCCTGGACATGAAGGGGCTACGACAACTTCCCGGCAATACGCTTTTACCGTACTTGATCCCCTTGATGGAGATCCAAATCGTCAGCCGCACTGAACTCAGAAGAGGCTGTACCTTGCTACTTGAGACTTACCGGGGTCCCGGCCGTAATATCCCGCAGCGGCTGGTGTTTGGTGAGGGTGGGCTTCACATAGGGCATCTTTGGATCTTCTGCAACTACGTTTTTCATGCCTGTCCTCCTCCTGCTCACAATTGCTTCGGATAATGACCATCACCTACGCGCGTCAAGAACGATTATGGTACACTGAGCCACTGCGCGATGACAACCATTTTCTCTGATCGATCAGATCAGCCGTTGCCACGAACTCGGCGTGTTCGTAAAGGGAGGGCCATGGAATCTGTCAAACGAATAGGTGTGATTGCCGCCACACTTGTGGTGTTGGCAGACGTAGCGGATGCCGACATCATCAGTGACTGGAACAGGAAGATGGTGTCCGCGGGCGTGAGGGCCAAGGCTGGGGCCATGCAGGGCAGGAACGCCGCGATCGTACACGTGGCCATGTTTGATGCGGTCAACGCGATCGAGCGGCGCTACACGCCGTATCGGGTGCAACCGACTGCTGCCTCCGGCACGTCGCGTGAGGCTGCCGCAGCCGCAGCCGCCCACTTCCTCCTTACCCGCCTGTATCCGGATCAGGTAAGAGACCTCGACATGTTTTACCGTGCCTCGCTTGCGGCGATTCCGGATGGCGAGCCGAAGTCGCAGGGTATCCAGCTCGGGGAAAAGGTCGCGGCGGAGATATTCGAGTGGCGTGCCAAGGATGGAGCCGATGCGCCCAATACCTATCGCCCGTACACGGCAGCGGGCACGTACGTCCCCACGGCGCTTCCCAGCGGTTTCAGTATGGCCAATACCATGCCCTTCGCCCTCAAACAGGGTTCTCAGTTTCGTCCGGGGGCGCCCTATGCCCTCCAAAGCGCGCAATGGGCGAAGGACTACAACGAAGTGAAGACCATGGGCGTCGCAAGAGGCTCCGCCCGCTCGGCGGAACAGAGCGTGATCGCCAGATTCTGGGAACTGCCCGATCCGGACATCTATGCGATAGTCCAGCAACTTGCGGCGGCCAAAAAACTCGATGTAATAGAGACCGCGCGGTTGTTCGCGTTGGTCGCCATGACAACCGCTGACGTGAGGATCGCGTTTTACGACGCCAAGTACACGTACCACTTCTGGCGGCCGGTGACTGCGATTCGCAACGGCGACATCGATGACAATGACGCGACCGAACGCGATCCGGCGTGGGAGCCATTCAGACCCACGCCGATGCATCCAGAGTATCCGTGTGGCCACTGCGTCGCGGCGGCTGCGGCAGCCGGTGTGCTGGAAGCCTTATTCGGCGATACGGTACCGACATTCACGCTGACCAGCCCGACGGCACCCGGTGTACGCCGTAGCTTCATCCGGCTCTCCGACTATGTCGCAGAGGTCACCAATGCGCGCGTCTACGGTGGTATGCATTACCGCACCTCTGGCGAAGTGGGCGCCGCGATGGGACGCAAGATCGGCGAATACACCGTGCAGCACTACCTTAAGCCTGTCCGCCAACCGGATTAGGGTGTGAGCGGTTTCTGCACCCTTAATCCATCGTTATCGGGCTCGAGACACCGCCGGCCGTAATATCCCGCAACGGCTGGTGCTTGGTCAGTGTCGGCTTAGTATAGGGCAGTTTCGGGCTTTCCATGCTGACGTCTTTTTTCACGCGTCTTCACCTCCTTCCCATAGGCGTTTCAGACAGTGCCAATTCTCTCCGCGCATCCAAAATGTCTCCCTCTACAGGAATGGAGAGGCCGTACCGTCCCGTCAGACAGACTCGGATCGCGTTACTGTTCCAAATTGGGAAGAAACCCCTTCGTTTAAGCGCCACCACTCAGCACTTGGCCTGTAATATCCCGCAGCGGCTTGTGCTTCGTGAGGGTCGGCTTCGTATAGAGCTGTTCCGGTGCTGTCTTTACGTCCTTCATCGGTTCTCTCCTCCTCAGTGTTGTTTGATAGGGTGACGATTCCTAACGCGCTTGCCCAGCCTACTTTATCCGGTTTGTCGTATGGAGCCGTTTACTCCTGCCGTAATATCCCGCAGCGGCTTGTGCTTCGTGAGGGTCGGCTTCGTATAGGGCATCTTCGAAGTTTCCGTGACGATGTCTTTCATGCGTCTTCACCTCCTTCCCAGAGTCGTTTCAGACAGTGACGATTCCCTACGCGCATTCCAAATGTCCCACCCCCGCAGGCGTGGAGGTGGCGGCAGGTATAACAGTCCTGGGGCAGGACCGGCTGCCGATACTGCTGAAAGCCATGTTGCCAGATATCCTTCAGGGTTCGTTCCTTAACGTTACCCTCGGAATACGTAGGATCATGGAGTACGCCCGATCCGATCACATCGCCGGTCGGCATGATGGCGAAGTGGCTCAGCCCATCGCCGGAGCTGAACGGCTTTGATCGAACCTGCAGGGCCCATGGCCCAATGTACCCCACCTCTTCACTCAGATACACAGGAAATCGCGCGCGCCGACCCCGAATGAACCGTAGAACTGATCGGATCTGATCGTCAGTGAGGCAGAAGCGCTCTTGCCCCCTGGCCCTTCCTGACGGGAGCGCCAGGGCGATCCGCCATGTTGTTGCAGCCGAATTCATGATCCAGTCGCCAAGTTCATCCAGTTCCTCGAGGTTGTCAGGATGCACCATTGTATTGACCATCCGGCCTCTGACGCCCATCATCTGGAACAGCTCGAGGGCACGGAACGTCTGCTTGAAGGCCCCCGGATGGCACCGGAACCGATCGTTGGTGTCCTCCAGGCCGTCGACGCTGGTGAAGACACAGTCCGGTTGCACCCTCGCCAATTGTTCCTGATGTCGCTCCACCAGGCTGCCGTTCGTGCACAAGAGTACCTTGAAGCCCAGTTGATTGGCCAATCCCATGATCTCAAACAGGTCGGGGCGGACGAGCGGTTCGCCCCCTGAGATGATCAGAACCTTGACCCCCATCTCCCTCAACTCCCGAATCAGCCGGGCGATGGTCTCGAACGGAAGCCCCCACTCGGCCTTGGGATGAGAGGTCGACTCACAGTGGTAACAGCCGAAGTTGCAGGCATAGGTCACGAGGAGGGTGACCGAGGAAGGAGGGGCCGGGAACCCCAGGTTGTGTCGGACCTGTTTCTCGAAACGCTTGATGCTGACGTAATGGTCCAGGTACCAGCGGCTGAGGCCGGGTGCGACGCGGCATCCTGTTTCGATGAGCTGTCCGATCATGGCTGCCAGCCGACCGCTGCCAAGGCTTGTTGGGGGACGGCCTTGGCAGCGTCTGTGGGGTACGAATAGACGACCACGTATGGGCGCAACCCCTCTTCCGACTCGCCCAGGGGGGTGCCGTCAAGCGTGACCCAGCTATGTCCCTTCAACCCATCCATGCCTGCTCTTACGCCGAAGTGTATCGAAACCGGCACGCCACGCTTCCAACAGTATCGGTACAGGACCAGAGAGCGAAGCAGGCACGGGCGCTGCGAACGAAGAAGGCGCGTAATAATCACGTGGCTATACCGGCGGACCCGGTCTAACGACCGAAAATCGGGCTCCAGTCGCGCCGTGTGACTGGTGTGCGCATGAGCCCCTCGGGTAAGGTAGCAAAGCAGTGCAGGCAACCTCCTGATACGCAAGAGGGCCGCTGTCAGGAAGATGGTCAGAAGCGACCAACCGAAGAGCCGAAGCGACTCAGGATCGGTCAGTTCCCGAAGGCGTCGAAGAGTCTTCACGGATCTTCACCAGTCCTTCTTTCAGGAGGGCCTGAGCCAATTCGAGGAGATCCTGTTGCACCTGTTCTGCCGGGACGTTGAATCGTATGCAGAGGGCGTCACCGACCGTTGCCAGCGAGGTGGCGCCATCGAACAGTTCCCAGGCGACGGTTCCGGTCTCATTGAGGCTGAAGTAGACGCCGGTCTCGAGATTGAGGAGAACGCTCTCGCCTTCGAGCGCTTTCCAGGTGACATGCTCGCTTCTGATCGGGCAGGCTGTGGCAAGGTAGTGCATCGTCATCCGACCCTTCGTGTCACTGGACCTTAGGATTAAGCTGGGGGACGCCCCTAGGGTATAAGTACCCCAGGGGCGGCGTAGCATAGAGACACCTATTTATCAAGTAAATCGCGGAACTGTCAAGCGAATTCGCTCCGCCTGAAAGGCGATCGGACTTCGTCATTGAGAGCGACTAACGGAAGTGCGGTACACTCACCGTTGTTGTATAAAGACCTATAAAGTTAACTTATTTTTGTCTTGCAATAATGGGGGATTGGCGACTTTCTAGTTGATGATAAACCTGTGGACTGATTGCGCTATCTAAGGCTATTGTTGGGTGGTGTTAAGCCCTTGACACGTTCTTCCAGGCCGGTCTATCATCTGCATAGCTCCGATCTGACGGTTGCCTGAGATTGAAGACGGTGATGAAGTGTCAACCGCGTAAAGGCGTAAGTTCCAAGGAGGGCAGGGCGATTGATGGGGGGCGTGCAGAGTGGTAAGCCACATGAACCGCTGGGTGAAATCCTGGTTCGCGAAGGCTGGGTGACGCGGGAACAACTCCAACGCGGGCTAACTCACCAAAGGGAGATCGGTAAACGACTCGGGGAAACCCTTGTGGAGCTCGGGTACGTGTCGGAGGGAGATGTCGCAAAAGCTCTTGCTCTGCAATTCGCGGTCCCCTTCCTTTCCCTCGCAGCTCTCTCAATTACGCCCGTCCCGATCCGAGACCGTCTTTCACCGAAATACCTGCGGGAACATAGGGTCTTTCCGATCGAGATAAAGGACGGCGTACTGACCGTCGCCATGACCGATCTGGTCGATCCGTATACACTTGATGACCTTCGGCTGAGCGCCGGCCTTGCTATTACCGTCTGCGTCGCCAACGAGCGGGAGATTCTTGAAGCGATCGACCAGTATTATGGCGACGGTCAGACAACGATTGAAAAGCTTGTCAAGGGGTACAGCGAAGAGGATGGCGGCGGAGCCGGCGACGATCGTGAAGACGTCGATCATCTGCGGGATCTGGCCTCTGAGGCTCCAGTTATTCAGCTTGTCAACTTACTCATTACCCGCGCGATAGAGGCCCGCGCCAGCGACATCCATATCGAGCCATTCGAGGATACGCTACGAATCCGCTACCGGGTAGATGGAGTGCTTCTGGACCAGGAGTCTCCTCCCAAGCGACTGCAACGGGCCGTAATTTCCCGCGTGAAGATCATGGCGAAGATGAATATCGCCGAGCGACGGCTTCCGCAGGACGGCCGAATCAGATTACAGATCCTGGGTAAAGATCTGGACCTCCGCGTCTCCACGATTCCCACCCTGCACGGTGAGAGCGTGGTCATGCGAATTTTGGATCGTAGCAGCCTCCTCCTCAGCCTTGGGGACATGGGCATGCCGGAAGACGTTCGTCTGCAATTCCAGCGGCTCATCAGAAAGCCGCACGGCATGATCCTCGTAACCGGCCCGACGGGGAGCGGCAAGACCACTACCCTCTACACGGCGCTGAGCGAGATCAACTCAGCCGACAAGAAGATCATTACGATCGAAGATCCGGTAGAGTACCAGTTGCAGGGGGTCAACCAGATCCATGTGAAGTCCAAGATCGGCCTGACCTTTGCCAGCGGCTTGCGCTCGATCGTCCGTCAGGACCCCGATGTGATCATGGTCGGGGAGATTCGAGATGCGGAGACCGCCGACATCGCCATCCATTCGGCGCTGACCGGGCACCTGGTTTTCAGTACCCTGCATACGAACGATGCGCCCGGCGCTATTACGCGGCTCCTGGATATGGGGATCGAGAACTACCTGGTTTCAAGCGTCCTGGTGGCGGTTCTGGCTCAACGTCTGGTTCGGGTCATCTGCCCGGAGTGTCGGGAGACGTACCGGTTGGATGCGGCTGCGGTCAGAAAAATGGGGATCAAGACCGAGATTGACGGGGCGCTGCAGGTATTTCGGGGCAAGGGGTGCGCCGCCTGCAACTTCACCGGCTACCATGGTCGAGGCGGTATCTACGAGTTTTTGGTGATCAGCGAAGAGATTCAACGGTTGATCCTGGAGAAGGCCGACTCCAACATGATTCGGCAAAAGGCGACGGCTTGCGGCATGAAGACACTGTGGGAGGATGGCTGGGTGAAGGTTGAGCGGGGAGTCACCACCCTGGAGGACCTGCTTCGCGTGACTAAAGAGGAGGCGTAGATCGAGTCGGTTCCTGATGTAAGATCGTACGATGTCTTCTTCTACATAAGCAGATAGAGGAGGCTCTATCTGCTTTATTTTCAATCTATTACGCAAGTTATACGGCCCGATTTGTGTTGACAGTGCATCGCGAGTTGCTATAGTCGTAAACTTACCGTGCCATTCGGTGTCAATAACAATACTATTTGCGCATGGGAACCTTTCAATACACCGCCACTGATCGTACTGCCAAGATCGTCCATGGCAGTATGGAGGCCGCTGATGAGCGAGCAGTCGTCGCGTGGCTCCGAGCGAACGGCTACTACCCGATCAAGGTCGGGCAGCCCGGCGCCACAACGGGGACCAGGCCGAGCACCGTTCGGCTCCAGACGGCTTTTATCCGGGGGCCATCCGTCCAGGATATTCTGGCTTTTACGCAACAGCTTGCGACATTGCTCGAGGCCGGAATGGAGCTGGATCGGAGCGTGGCGATTCTGCTGGATCTGACCGACAACGAGCGGCTCAGGTCTATTCTTCGCGGCATCCTGACCGATATTCAGACGGGCAGTTCGTTCGCCGACAGTTTAGCGAAGCATCCGCGACTGTTTTCGAGACTCTACGTCAATATGGTGAAGGCAGGAGAGGCAAGCGGCGTGTTGGAGGTCATCCTCGGGCGGCTGGCTGGATTTCTAGAGCGGTCGAAGGCGGTCCGGGATGAGGTCACATCCGCCCTCATTTATCCCGTATTGCTGCTCTTTGTCGGCGGCGGCGCTGTGGTAGTCATGATGAATTTCGTGATTCCACGGTTCGCGCAGATCTTTGCCGATACAAAACAGCTCATGCCGCTGCCGACGAGGATTCTGTTGGCGATCAGCGCGTTCACGACGGGATACTGGTGGGTGTTCATCGGGCTTATAATAGTCGGGTGGGCGTCTCTTCGAACCTATCTGCAGACTGAGCAAGGTCGGATGCGATGGGACGAGTGGAAACTGGCGCTACCGCTCTTCGGCAGCCTCATCCGAGAAATTGAGGTCTCGCGCTTTGCTCGGACATTCGGGACCCTTCTCCAAAGCGGCGTCCCGGTTTTGAACGCCGTATCCATCGTGAAGGACACGCTGACCAACCGAGTGATCGCCGGCGCCATGTCCAGGTTGCAGGAGGGGGTAAAACGGGGCGAAGGGATCAGCGGCCCGCTGCGGGCGACCGCTGCCTTTCCTCCCTTTTCTGTTCATATGGCCAGGGTGGGGGAGGAGACCGGAAGGCTCGAAGAGATGCTGATTAAGGTGGCCGACACTTACGATGAGCGCGTACGGCGGACGGTCAAGCGTCTAACTTCATTGCTGGAGCCGGTTCTGATCCTCTCTCTCGGGCTCATTGTCGGGTTCATCGTGCTGTCGATGCTGCTCGCCATCTTCAGCATCAATGAGCTTCCGGTGTAGCGGCAGTGTGAGGAGGGGTGTAAACGTGAAGCGGAGATGGGCTGTGGGCGCGATATAAAGGAGTGGAGTGTGGGAATTCAACGAGTTGAAGATACCCAGGCATGGCAAGAAACGCCGAGCGCGAAATCCCTCCACCCCCCCTTTTTAAAAGGGGGGCACAGGGGGATTTGGAGTGCAGGATGCGGTGACAGGGCCTCGCACTTGCGGCGGGCCGGCTTTACCCTGATCGAGTTGCTGGTGGTCATCATTATTATTGGGCTCTTGGCGGCGCTCGTAGGTCCCAAGCTCTTTGGCAGGGTGGGCAAGGGAAAACAGGCAGCGGCCCAGGCTCAGATCGAGCTGTTCGGCGCCGCGCTGGACAACTTCCGACTTGACGTCGGCCGCTACCCGACCAGCGATGAAGGATTGAAGGTCCTCTTGATCAATCCGGGTGCGGTTGAGAACTGGGATGGTCCCTACTTGAAAAAGCAGGAGGTTCCTCTGGATCCTTGGGGGCATGCCTATACCTACAAATCGCCTGGGGAGCATGGGGATTACGACATTCTCTCCTACGGTGGAGATGGTGTGGCCGGCGGGGACGGAGAGAATCAGGATATTGTGAGCTGGCAGGGTATCAAGCGGACAGGGGCAGGGGAGAGGGTTGAGTAGGAAGACCGGTTTTACCCTCCTTGAACTTATCGTCGTCCTGTTCATTCTTACGCTGGTGACGGCACTGGTTGCGCCGACCTTCAACCGCTCGTTTGGACAGGCGCAACTCAAGGCCGCGACGAGGGATCTGGCCGCGCTCTGTCGGTTTGCCAGAACGCAGGCGATTATTTCCCAGATCGTACTGGAAGTGGTACTTGATCGACGGACGAATAGCTATTGGCTCATGCAGTCGGAACCGATTGTCGGAGGTTTGCGCGATATCGATCAGTCCACCACGGCGCAGAGCCATGAGCAGCCGATTCAGAACCGGGAGGCTCGTGTGCGTACGCTCCCGGCCGGTGTAACCCTCAAATCTGTTATCATTGAAACGGGCCCCCTTCAGGAGGAGGAGCGCGGCGCCATTATGTTCTTTCCGCAGGGCAGTTCAACGGGCGGGGAGATATGGTTGGCGGACGAAAAGGGGCGAGGGTATCGGATCGTTGTTGAGTCTTCAGTCGGGCTTGTTCACGTGAACGCCGGCGAAAAAGCATGAAAGCGATCTCAGATGTATAGATATCGGATCCTGGGCCTGAAGGCCGAGACCAGGCATCGACGATCACCGTCCGGCTTTACGCTGCTCGAAGTTATCATTGCATTGGCTATCATGGGCATCGGTTTCGCGCTGGCGATGGAGTTGCTGGCGACGGGATTGCGATCCGCCAAGGTATCGGAGGACTACACCTTGGCGGTTCTGCTGGCGCGCCAGAAGATGGCGGCCATGTTGGCTACCCCGTCCCTCAAGGGATCGGCAGAGCACGGCGAATTTGATGGGGGGCTGAGTTGGGCGTCCGAAATACAGCCGCTTGAGCAGGACGAAGCGCTTCCCGCCCAACTGTACCAGGTGCGGGTGCGCGTCGCCTGGCCCAGCCGTCGTGGAGAGAAATCTGTAGATCTGTACACCTTGAGGATGGCTGTGGATGAGAAGAAGCTGGGGCAGACGCGTGTCGTCCAGTAAGACAGTTTCGAGTTTCGAGTTTCGAGTTTGGGGTAAAGAACGTCTTGTGTCTAGGGTTTCAGGTCTCGAGCTGAGATGCCGGAACACAAAACCGATGACCCTAGACCCAAAACTGCCCCGCGAAGCGGGCTTTACATTGCTTGAGCTCCTGGTGTCCATGACCATCCTTGCCCTTATCTTTGTCGCTGCGCTGGGCGCTATTCAGGTTGGCAGTAAGTCGTGGGAGAGCGGGGAACGGCGCGCGGAAGCGAATCAGCGAACGCGGGCCCTTGTGGACAGTCTGGCGCGAGAATTGACGATGATCTACCCGCTGCGTATTAAGGAGCAGGATAAGGATATTGTCGCCTTTCATGGAAGATCGGATTCTCTTACGTTCGCAACATTCCCGCGAAGCTATGGAACTGAACCGTTCAGCCATATGGTCCGGATTGTCGAATACACCGTTGCGCCGGATGCGGGACTGGTTGCAACGGAGAGCTATCCGCTTGCCGGCGCTGCGGCCGGATACGACTCGCTCGATAGCCGAGTGAAAAGAATCAACGACCAGGTGTCCGACGTGCAATTTCGATACCTGGTTCCGGAAGGGAGACCGGAGGAGAACCTCGCCCCCGTCTGGCGTGATTTTTGGGACCCTTCTCAGGATGAGACGTTCCAACCTGCGCCTCAGAGAGGGATCGCTTCTTCTCAGGGACAGCGTACCATCAAAGGCTCTGATCGTCTGCCGCTGGCGGTCGAACTGACGCTGACCATCCGGCGGGAGGAGCGACAGGGGCCGCGAGAGTTGATCCTGCCGCCGATGGTCTTTCCGGTCTATGCGGGACGGACGCTATGAGGATGTACGGGGTGCAAGGTTCAAAGTTCAAGGTGCGGGGTTCGACATTCCCTTACCTCCCCTGCACAAAAGGGGGGGCGTGGGGGGATTTAGTGTGTGGAGTACGAGGCGAGCGCGGAATGGCGCTGATGGTCGTGCTCTGGATCCTGGCCTTCTTAACGATTATCTTCACGACCTTTACGTTTTCGATGCGAACGGAACTTGCTGCCGCTGGTAACTTCAGGGACCAGGCGGAGTCTTACTATTTGGCCGAGGCGGGCGTCTATCGTGCGGCGGCGGAGATCATCAATGCGGACCGCGACGTCCCGCCCGACTCGAAGAACTACGACGCTCTGAACGAGCATTGGCATACCAATCCGGCTGCCTATAACAATGTGCCTTTGGGGCGAGGTTACTACTGGGTTATGGTGGCGGATGAGGAGAGCAAGATTCCCCTGAACGGTGGACGGTTCACCCCGCCCCAATACGAGGCGATGCTTCGCCGCCTGTTCTCCAATTCTGGGGTGAGGGACGAGAAGCTTCTGTCAACCATCGTCGATTCAATCCAGGATTGGCGGGATACCGACACGCTTCATCGTCTTAATGGCGTTGAGGACGATTACTATCTTTCACGCCCCGTTCCATATCGAGCTAAAAACGGAAATTTCGAGTCTATTGAGGAACTGCTCCTGGTCAAAGGAATGACCTCGGAGATTCTGTATGGCAACATCGCCAGCCCGCAGCGACGGGCGGAGCTTCAGGCGCAGCTTCCCTGGGAGCGAGAACTCACGGCGGGTGAATACCTCGGCGTGGCACGGTACCTCACAGTCCACAGTTCGGGTCAGGTAAACGTCAATACGGCCAGTCCGGAAGTGGTGATGACGCTCGGGCTGACGGCTGCCGAGACCAAGGCTGTCCTGGATCAGCGGGCTGCGACACCCTATCGGGATGTGCAGGCCGTAATCAGCCTTTTGATCTCTATATCAGGGGGCGAGGGGCGGCAAGGGTTTGCAGTGGTGCGTGGCGGCCAGCCTGGCCCGGCGGACCCGCGGCAGATCCGCACAACGCTCAGTCAGATCGCTACCGTCGTCTCCAAGACCTTTTCTGTAGAAACGGCAGCCCGCATGTCCGGGTCAAAGCTGACGGCACGAGTGGCCGCCATCCTGCAAAACTCCGGATCCCCTGGTCGACCGAAGCTCTCCATCAAACTCTGGTCTGTCGACCCCAGACAGGGCGTGTGATGACGCTCAGCGAGTTGATTCCAAGACCGAAGATCAGCCTGGGAATCGACATCCGGGGTGGCGTACTCTGCCATGCCCTGTTAAGCAAGGCATTCGGTCGGATCCAACTCCTTGATTGGGGCGTCGAGGAACTGTCGGCCGAAGAGAAAGATGCGCCTGAAATCCTGAAAGAGAAGTTGGCGGGTCTCGTGGCTCGGCTGCCTAAGCATCCTGTGCTCATAGCGGTAGGCCTGCCGCGGCGGTTCGTCACCATGCGCTCAATCAATATGCCGGCGGTTAGCGATGAAGAATTACGGGGGATCCTGGACTACGAAGTTGAGCGGCACGTCCCGTTCCCCCTGGAGGAGGTCCATTATGACTTCCAGGTGCTTGAACGTGATGCCGAGAAGGCCACTGTGCTGTTGGCCGCGGCCCGTAAAGAGGAGATCGGTCGGCACCTCGCGCTACTGCAGGAAGCGGGGATCAGGCCGACCGCCCTCGGTGTCTCGACGTTCGCATCGCTCAACACCCTCCTCTACAACCAGGAACATGGCGCGGAGCCTCTGAGCGCCATCATCGATCTACGGGACGGGGAGGCCGAATTGGGCCTGGCCACGAAGGGGATTCTGCGATCGGCCAGATACGTAACCCTTGGTCCGTCCGCGCCCCTTGACGTACTGGCGCCTGAGATCTGTGCCCTGCTCTCGCACCTCGACGCAAACGGCGGAGAGCGGGTAGGCCGAATCTCGGTCTCGGGGACGGGCGCCGGCAGGGGCGACCTATTGCACCATTTGGCCGAACGGACCGGTCTTGCGGCAGAATTTCTCCATCCCTTCCGGCGGATCAAGGCACAGGGTGTGGACCCGCAGGTGGCCCATTCTCTCGGCGCGGCTGTAGGGCTTGCGCTGAACGGTCTCGTCCCGCTTCCACTTGCCATCGATCTGCTGCCCAAAGAGCTGGCACCCGCTCGCCGTGATCCAAGCCTGACGATGACGTTTCGACTGGCGGCGCTCATTGGAGTATTGGGGCTCGCCTATCTGGTGAATGGCGCCATCCGGGAGCGTCGCGCGCTTGCCGATCTTACCGCCAAGCTTCACCAAGTGCAGACCGAGGCGGCCAAAGTCGAACAGCTCAAGGGGGAGGTCGGCACCCTGGCAAGCCAGATCGCCACGTTACAGACGATTGATCAGGAGGAGACCAGGAAGCTGGACGTGCTGCGCGAGCTGGTCCAGATCTTGCCGAAGGGCGTGGTTCTCACACTCTTTGTAGTCGAAAAGCGTGAGATCAGGATCGGCGGCACAATCCCAGGTTCTGCCTCGGATCTGATCTCGATTCTCGAGCAGTCGCCTGTCTTTGAAAACGCTCAATTCACATCTCCGGTAGCCCAGCGGGGCACTGAGGGGCAGGAATTTCAGGTTAAGGCGATCCTTGAGACGAGGTCTGCACCGAGCCCTGAGGGTCGTCGAGGGGTTCAAGCGAAGGACAAACAGTCGTGACCATCTCCTCCCGTGAGCGAAAATTTGTTGTGGCCGGCGGAGTCGTTCTGGTCGCGTTTCTCGCCATTAACTATGCCGTCGTTCCGGCCATTTCGAGTCAGTTTCAGGTGCAAAGCGAATATCGGGAACGAGTCCAGGCCCTTGAGCGCTTTCAACTGGTTGTAGAAGGAAAGCGAAGGTACGAGAAGAAGTTTGCAGAGGCCGAAGCGCTGTTTACACAATTGCAACAGCGACTGTTATCCGGAGAGAAATTGACGCTGGCCGCGGCCGATCTTCAGGCGATGCTGCACAAGGCGGCGGGCGAAAGCGGGGTCACCATTGTGAGTGAAAGCATTCACGCGCCGAAGAAGACGGAGGGGTTCACGCAGGTTGCGGTAGAACTGTTGTTGAACGCGGATTTGAGGAAACTCCGCGACTTCCTGTACAAGATTGAAACGGCTGGAAAGCTGCTTACGGTTCCCAAGCTCCATGTGAACGCCTCCTTCCCGAGACCGGGCGCTGAGCTTCAGGTGACGGTTGTGGTTAGCGGGTACACGATGGGGCTGGAGGAAAAAAGTCCCGGTGCTTAGACCGCTACGGCTGCTGAATCTCCTCCTGAGCCTTGTTGCGGCACTGATCGGTGTCGCCTTGGCAAAGACGTGGGTTGCCCCGGTTGCCCCGGTTCTGAACCCAGTCGTCACAAAATCGTTACAAGAGACGGAGGCGCTTGCCTACAATTCGGTCGCTCGCCCGCCTCTTACACAGTTCGAGGTCTTGCTGGAGAAGAATCCGTTTAAGCAGCCGCCACCCAGACCGGTAAGATCGTCCGGTCCCCCTCCACCCCCTCCGATTCCACTCCCGAGCCTGGTCGGTACGATGCTTGTCGATCACGAGCGCAAGGCGATCCTGAACGACCGGGGTAAAGCGAATATTTACGCCATAGGTCAGCAAGTAGCCGGCGGAGTGATTGCTGAGATCAAGGAGGATCGGATCATCTTCAAGCGCGGGGACACGACGCAGGAGATCATGCTCAAAGCTGCCATCACGTCTGCTACCGCAACGGCAACACCGTCACCGGCACCTGCCGCCCCTCAGGCAGCGCCTGCAGCGCCACCACAAGTCGAGAGTCCGCCGGTCGGTCCTGCCGGCGCCGCCGATACCGACGAGTTGCAGCGGCGTCGGGAGGAGCAGAAGGAGCGGCGACGGCAGATACTGGAGCAACGTAAAGCGGCCCGGCAGAATATGAGGCGGTCTGACTAACCGGCCACCGACGAGGTTCGACCTTAAGCCATTGAACACGTGGAAGGAGTGAGGATTGGCTACCAGTAGAGATGTCCTTGTGATCTTGACGGTTGCGGTGTTTCTTCCGGCTGGCGCCGCGTGGGGTCGACCGTTGTCTCCCGCATCGACGGGAACACCTCCACCGGTTCAGATCATCGCCGCAACCCCTGTACCGTCGCAAACAGAAGAGGCGGAGGAAGACGCGGACGCGCAAGAACAAGAAGACGATAAGCAAGAGACGGAGGAGGCAGAAAGCACGCCTGAGGAGAAGGTGGTTCTCCCTCCAACGCTCCCAGTAGAGGCAAAGGAAGGCGCGCCTGTGTCTTCAGGGGGACGCCAGGTTGTGCCGGGGCCCAGTCGGCCTGGAGGACCACAGTATGTGTCGTTGAACTTCGAAAACGCCGATCTGGAATTGGTCCTTCGCTCGATTGCCGACATCACCGGGATTAACTTCATCATCGGTCCTGGCGTCAAAGCGAATGTCACGATGCGGACGACGACCAGGGTGCCGGCCACCGAGGTCTTCTCCATCCTGGAATCGGTGCTGGAGATCAATAACCTGGCCGCGGTGAAGGATGGCTCATATTATAAAATTGTCCCGATCGCCGTCGCCCAGCAGGAACCGCAGGATGTGCAGGTAGGCAAAGAGCGCACTGAGGAGCGGGAACGATTTGTCACCCAAATTGTCCAACTCGAATACCTGTCAGCCGACGAGACCTCGAAGATTCTCCAATCGTTGATGGGCAAAGGGGCCAAGATGATCGTCCACAAGGAGACCAACTCCCTGATCATCGCCGGCTTCACCTCAACGATCAAACGTGTGCTCGAGACGATCAAGGCTCTCGATGTTCCGACCAAACGCGACAATATCCAGCGGATCTTTGTCTATTTTGTCGAGAATGCCAAGGCCGCTGAGCTGGCGAACACCCTGAATACTCTCTATGGTCGTCGAGATCTGGTGCGGGGCGCAGCGCCTGGGGCTCGGCCGGGCCAGCCTGGCGCCAGGCCGGTGCCAGGGACGCCGACACCTCCAGCGCCGGTTCCCGGTCAACCCCCGTCTCCAACCCCAAGCCAGCCGCCTCCTCCATCGGGAGCGGCGATTCCGCCAGGCGCTGAGGCGGCGCCAGGCGAGGTCGTAGGCGACGTGACCATCGTATCCGATGAAACGAACAATGCGCTGGTCATTAAGACCTCTCCGCGCAACTATGAGATCATCGAGGCGACGATCAAGCAACTTGACATCGTCCCGAAGCAGGTGGTGATCGAGCTGTTCCTGGCCCAGATCAGGCTGCACGACAGTTTTAGCTTCAGCCTGGAAGAGATCATAAAGAGCGGGCAATTCCTTGTTGCAGGGGCATTCGGCGGCCCTCTTGCCACCGGGATAAAGGGCATTGTCCAGGACCCGGCGAAAAAGCTTGCCAGTGGTATGACCTTTGCCTTTGTGGACAAGGATAATGTCCGTGTGGTGTTGAACAATCTTGCTGAAGTGACGAAGGTGGAGGTGCTCGCAACCCCGCACCTGTTGACGGCTAATAATAAGGAGGCGAAGATCCAGATCGGGCAAGAGGTGCCGATTGTCACAGGTCAGCAGACCACGTCCTCACTGCAGACGGGCGGGACGAGCGATCTCTTCCGGACGACCCAGCAGAAGGACATCGGGATCATCATGGGGATCAAGCCGCATGTCAACGAGAAGCGATTGGTGACGCTGGACATCGAAAACGAAAATATCGCCATTGATCAAACCAGTTTCGGAGACACCGGCACAGCCTCCTTCTTAAAGACGACAACAAAGACGTCGATCGTGGTCGAGGATGGCCAGACGCTTCTCATTGGGGGCATCATTCGAACAGATAAGTCAAAGGGATACACTGGGATACCCTTCCTAAGCCGGATCCCTTTGCTCGGCTATCTCTTTCGAGGCACCTCCGACGTGCTGGAACGGAATGAGCTGATCATCATGGTGACGCCCCATGTTATCGCCTCACCGGAGGAGGGCCGGGCAATGACCGAACGGTTCAGGGGGCGGGTTGAAAGGCTTGAGCCCCTGATGAAATTATCTCCGAAAACGTCGCCCTCAGGGCTCGCGCCGAAGCTGGATGAGCAGGAGAATGGCGATCCTGGAACCTAGATTGTGGATGCTGGACTCAATTCCCCAACCTTCAGACCATACACCAGACAAAAGGAGGCTCTTATGACCCGAGCAGCCGGCGTCCTGTTGCTGGCAGTGATGTTGTGCGTAACAGTCCCGGCCTTCGCGCAGCAAGCGCCATCGCCGCCAACGCCGGCAGCGTTGACCCTAACACGTCAGGCGTTTCAGACACTCATGCTGGGCATGATGCGGGACCAGGTATCGAAGCTTGTCGGCTCTCAGGGGCCGATGGACCTCAACCAGGAGGTCTGGGGCCGCTGGGTTCCTGGAGCGAAGCCGGGGCATGTAGAGATCCTGAGAGTACATTTTTACAACAATCAGGTTTTCTGGATCGAGTACGATGCCTTCGGCGACTCATGGGCCCGTGAGGAGAAAGGGGGCTGTAGCGGATGGGTCAAGCCGCTGATGAGGCGCCTAAAGGACAATTTTGATATCAATCTAATAAAATAAAAAGCCCCGAAGCGCTTCCCTGCGACAGCATCGCGGGGCTTGGCTGGACAAGGCCAAGGCTTCAGGGCTCGGTGACCGCTGGAATTCCGTAGGCGGAATCCATAGGCAGTCGATCCGGTGAGGAGGACACACCTACGTTACAATCACCTCACATGTCCAGATGGTTAACGGTAAGCCCACTGGATCACCTCCTTTCTTGTGTACAATTACCGTATCGAAGGTGCGGACGTAACGCAAGAAAAAAATGTAAAAGGGGAGAGTGGTGCCGGCGTGCAGCTATTGGTCATCAGCTTTTAGCAGCGCCACGGCTTGTCCTGTCTTGCTGACGGCTGATCGCTGAAAGCTGTCCTTACTGCGTCGAACCACCAAGCCTCGCATATTCACGCTACAAGGCAGGACCCTGGCGCCTGCGGCCTCGGCGATGGCGATAAGCGCCGCCCTGGCCTCCGGTTCGATGATAAGGGCAAGGCAGCCTCCGCCGCCCGCACCGCAGACCCTGGCCCCGAGTGCTCCAGCCCGCTTCAAGGTATGAATCAATCGGTCAATGGCGGGGCTGCTCATGGTGGGGAGCGCCCGTCGCCGGGTCTCCCAATCCCGATTCAGGAGCCTGGCGATCCCCGTCAGGTCCTCCTGGAGGAAGGCGTCCCGCATGGCGAGGGCATTCTCCTGGAGCGCGTCGAAGAAGGCGAATGTCTTCCGATCCCCCTCCATGTGGCGCTTGAACAGGTCCCAATTGTTGGCGCCTGAGAAGCGCGGTTTACCGAGATAGAGAAGCAAGAGATGCCGCTGAAGCTCCATGAGAAATGTCTGCCGTGCAATCGAGGTCCTGTGGATGCCGGCGAGTCCAAATTCGATGCTGCTGGCGCCGCCATAGGCAGCGGCGTAGTAATCCTGATAACCGGTGGGGACACGGATCGCCTGCGTCTCGATGGCCTTTGCGTGCTCGATCAGTGCCTTGCGGTCGAGCGACCGGCCTGCGACTGCCGACAAGGCGGCCGCCGTTGCGACCGCCAGCGCTGAAGAACCGCCGGTCCCCGCGCCGGCCGGCGCCTGACAGGCGGTTCGGATATCCAGACCGGTGTCGGGTGCGAGTGACTGGATCAGCCTGGCCAGCATCTCCAGAAACGGCTGGCGTGTCCAGGCGATCTTGTCTCGCGATGGCCAGGTCAGTCGTCGTTCTTGATCGGATGCGACTAGTCGGATCGCGCGCCCAGGCCGCCGCGTCACAGTCACATCGGCAATAAGGTTGATCGCGACATTCACGGTGATCGCCGGTTGGTGAAAGAGGTGGAGCGGCGGGATGTCGAGTGTGCCGCCCGCAAAGTCGATACGCGTCGGCGCCTTGGCAACGATCAGTTCCGCCATGGAAGGGACACCTCATGTAAGCTCCGGCAATGCCGGTGGGGCAAGCGGGAGGGGACAGTAAGATACCTGGCGGCCTCTCGGAAGCGATTCCCCTCAATGGCGGATGGCTCCACGCGACAGATCAGATAGGTCTGCAGCCGAGGGATAGAGGCCTTCATGGCATCAAGGTCGGCCGGATTGTTATCGACGGCGCAGAGTTCCGCATAGGCTGAAGCGATCGTATTGAGCATCCCTGCTTTTCCTTTCTCATCTGATGTATACACGATCTGCGTGAAGTACGGGGTGAGGCCTGATGTCCGTACCTTGTAGCTCTGCCAGGTAGGGTCGCCGAAAGAGAGTAGGATCAGCTCGAACCCCCGGCGGCGTGCCGTGTTCAGAAACTCTACGACATCGGGGAACAGGTAGGAACGCAGGTCAGAAAAGGTGCGTTCGAGGGTTGCGTGCATCGCAGACGCCACGGAGACGGATGCGATGGCGCCCAATCTGAACAGCGCCTCCAGATGTTTCCGGAGCGAGTACCCGGACGGCCAGATCGTCTCGTAGCTTTTCTCCCAGGCGTCATCGGAGATACTGAATTGAGCGAAGGCAGACTTCAGATCGACCCAAAAGAAGCGATCGGTATCAAAGAGGGTGTGATCGAAATCTAACAGGATACCTCGTTGAGCGCGTGAATTCGCTCCCGCCATCCGCGCTATGTCGTTATCCTGTCGTTGATTGACCCGAGTTCGCATCCAGATAGCGCCTCGCCACGTCAAAGACCTGCTGGAACATCGCCTCGGTCAGCCGGCCGGTCTGGGTATTCTGCTGGCTCGGATGATACGAGGCGACCAGCACGAGATCGTTTGCAAAGACCGCGACCTGCCCATGCCCGAAGCGCGGTCTTGGAGACGGCAGTGGAACGCCTCGGGCCTTCAGCGTGTCAAGGCAGGCTCGGAAGGCGATCTGGCCCAGGGCGACAATCACCCGGATCTGCCGGAGCAACGTGAGCTCTTCCAGGAGGAAGGGGCGACACCGATCCAACTCGTGTGGGGTCGGTTTATTGTCCGGCGGGGCGCAACGGACCGCCGCTGTGATGTAGCAATCCGTTAGGTCAAGACCGTCATCGCGATCGATTGATGTCGGTTGATTGGCGAATCCGGCCCGGTGGAGCGCCCGGTAAAGAAAGTCGCCGCTCCGATCCCCTGTAAAGATCCGGCCGGTCCGGTTGCCGCCGTGTGCTGCCGGCGCCAAGCCGACCACCAGCAGGCGCGCAGCCGGGTCGCCGAAGCCGGGGACCGGCCGTCCCCAGTAGGTCCAGTCACGGTACCGCCGCACCTTCTCTTGAGCCGTTCGCTCCCGATGTCGCACCAGCCTCGGACATTGCCGGCAGGCGATGATCCGTTGGCACAGCGCCTCCAGCCCCGGCGCCTCCCGAGTCAGACGACGCTGAACACGTTGTTCGGCTACACTCCCGCTGAGGGATGACTGCCTCATGCCGATCTTCATGGCGGTCACGCTCGCCCCCTCAACCTCCTGTACCTCCGCTACGTTACGCATAGGAAGGGTGCGGCATTATTCTACTGCGTGGACGCGGGGCGAACAACTGCACCTGGGTCGCAAGAGAGGTTTACAGATCCGGAACCGCTCGGATGAACTGACGAACATCAGACCATGGTGCTTTCTTTCTCACAGCCTGACGCTAAAGCTATAACACATCCGCAAAAGGAAGCATCTCCCGCGCGCCGCGCACGACAGCGCCGAGCGGATCATCGGCAAGCGACACGCCGAGGAGGGTTGCCGCCGCTACGCACTCACGCATGCCCCGGAGAAGTGAGCCGCCTCCGGAAAGGAGAAGCCCTGTGTCGATTATTTGACTTCCCCACGCATGCGGGATGTCTCGAAAAAGCGTTGTAGCGCTGTGAAGAATTGCGCTGAGCGCCGGTTGCAGCGCGGCGTACAGGGCGGCGGTTGGAATGCTCAGTCTGACCCGCGTGCGGGTACCGGCGTCGAGTCCCGTGATCGTTGCCAGTTCTTTTTCGCTGGCTACCCGCTCAACGTCGATGCGCCGCAGGATGGATTCCGCCTCGTCAGTGGCGACAGACAAACCCCATTCGCTTAGAATGGTTTTCGTTACAGCCTCGCGCAGATCGCCACAACCAATGCGCACGGCCCGCGAAGCAACGATCCCACCTTCTTTGATAATGGCACAATCCGTGACCCCTTCACCAATATCCAGGACCATGTGGGCATAGGGAGAGGACACGTCTACGCCGGCGCCGACCGCAGCGGCGAGCGGTTCGGGAACGAGAAATACGGCCCGCGCGCCGGCCTCGGATACGCAATCAAACACCGCCGCGCGTTCTCTGTCATCTGCGTCAGTGGGGACGCAGATAAGAGCGTAGGGTCGTGAAAATCGGTTGGTTGCGGACCGAATGAGCGTCTTCAGTACCGCGACGGCGGCATCCTTATCCACGACGACCCCGCGGCGCAGCGCCAACCGCTCCCCCATCACTGAAGGGAGTTCGAGCGCCGGCCGATTACTCCGGGCAACGCGAGTGTGCGCCGTGCCGAGATCGACCGCGATTGCTGGATTCCGATAGAAGCGAGGCAGAAACGCCACGGACATCGACTCCTTTCCCCGGAGTCTCCGGCAAACAAGCTGACGGTGGGGCGGCCAAGACGGTGGGCACCATCGGCCGGTTCGATTCCCAGTAAAGCCGGACTAGGATAGCGCGGGTCACAGATGATAATCTCCGGATGCCTCCGGCTGATAAATCACCTCTTCTACTTTCAACCTTCTCAACCCTGCGGGAACTTCCCAGGTTATGATGTCCCCGACCCGGTATCCGATCAGGGCGGTTCCGATAGGGGCGAGGACGGAAATCCTATTCCGGCCTGCGTCCGCATCGGCAGGAAAGACCAAGGTATAGATCAGTTCTTTTTTTGTATCGAGATCTTTCAGGCGCACGGTAGAATTCATCGTAATAACATCATGCGGAATATGTTGTGCCGAAACAATTTCGGCGCTAATTAATTCCTGTTTCAATACCGCCAGATGCTCCTTATCATGTTTACGGACAGCTTCCGACTCCAATAGACGGTTTTGCAATCGCTCCATGTCAAGTTCGGTTATATAAATTGTTCTTTTTTCCCGCACCATATTCTCCTGTTCAGTTGCGTAAACAACCCTCCACTGTCTGCTCTTATCGACTGGCCGCCGGGAATTCGCGTGAGCATCGCATAAAAGATAGATCAGGCAAAATAACTCATCAGTTTCGATTTGTCGAGCTTCGTGAGATTCGCTGCAACATTCTTTTTCAACCTTGCTTTCACCGCCGGGGCTAGATTTTCGAGTATTTGATCGTTTATACTACGATCTGCGGCCAAAAACCATTTATCACAGTCTTTATCTAGTATTAATGTATTGATATCTTCGGCTATTTGCTTGATCAGTCGTCTTTCAGCTTCTAATTCAACACTATGCTGTTCTCCAACCCCTGCTGTTATTCCGCTTGTGCCGCCGCCCTGATAGAATCTGCCCGCTGTGTCTCGGAATTTATCCGATGCTCTTAATCGCGGCTCGATGGTAACATGACTTTTTATCGTTTCTAATCGGTCACTTTCTACTTTCCAAGGATCCTTGACGATTTCATACGCAGTCATCGTGCCCAAGTCAACGGTGATGATTACCTCGCTCATCAATGCCTCCTTATTACGTTGTTCGTATCAAGACGATGCGAGAACACAGCCCTTTTGCCCGGCACGACAATGCCGGGGAACCCTTCGATCCGACTGTACCGCGGGCACACGAGCCGAGTCACGTCCGCTGCCAGAGTCCCATTGACTGTCCGTAGCCCGAGCCGAATGAATATCTGGATGGATGTGACGGTGGTGCGACGTCCCCGATCTCAGGATGTGCCGCCAATCCCCGAAGCCCCACGTCTTTCACCTTGCTTTTGCCTTGGATGCCGAGTACTCTTTTCATGAAGCAGTTTGTTTTTCTATGAGGTACTCGATTGTGGGCAACAATCCCCCAGCCTTACGGAAGTCGCTTCGCTTGTTCCAACTATGGCACACTTTCCTCGCCGGACTCAATACCATTCTTGGTTGAGATGACAATGTCAACGATGTGTTTGCTCCACCGCTTTTATTTATGCCATAATGCCGGATGAATCGGATGACTTTCAGGGAGAGTGCAAGAAGAAGCCGAAACTTGCCGTTGAGGTCGTCCAGCGATTCGTCGTCCACGGGCTTAAGGCGACGCACTTGCATGACGATGTCGGACTCCGGCCTGGACGTTCAGAAGTGAGCTGACGCCGGTTCGACTCATGGCGTTGGCGGTGAAGATTCCGCCATGCGACACAGCGTAGCCCATAGCGGACGGCGTGAGGAGGGGAGATCTGACGACGCGGATGGAACAGGATGTGTTGGGATCGAAGGAGGTCCTCCGGGGATTCTCGCCGTTTTCTACTCTGCCTGAGGACGTCTTGCAGCATGTGTGGCAAGGGACCGATAAGGTGATATACAGCCGAGGCGACACCATCGTCACCGAGGAGCAGCAGTGTCAACACCTGCATCTCGTGGCCTCCGGCGCTGTGAAGATCTACAAGCTCTCCGAGGACGGTCGGGAGCGGACTATCCATGTGATGAAATCCGGCAGTTTCTTCGGTGAGGATATTGTGTTTGGTGGAGAGCTTTATGAGGCGAACGCTGAAGCGCTCTCCAAGACCCTTCTCTATAACGTCAAGAGGACGACGATAGAGGCACTGGTCCTGGAATACCCGCCTTTCGCCTTGGCGATGCTGGTGAGTTTCGGCCGCCGCCTCAAGCGGCTCATGATGCTTATCGGTGAGGCTGCTCTTTTGGATGTGCGGAAAAGACTGTGTCGTGTGCTTCTGGAGCTGGCTGAGGAGGGAGGAGTCGGCAACGCCGACAGCCCTCTCATTCGGGTTCGCCAGACCGAACTGGCCGCTCGCGTCGGAACAGCGAGAGAAACACTCTGCCGGGTGCTGGGCCGACTGGAGCGCGACCGGCTGATTACGCGGAAAGGCCGCGGGATCGTTGCCCTGGATACCCCTAGTCTCCAGGGGGAGGTGCCCCATTGGCGAGAGGATCTCCAGCTTTTCCCTCTTGATCCCAGCCGGTTACGCCAGTAATAATCCGCCAAGCAGACTCTTCTTTCCACCCCACCCACAAGCGTCCTCATCTGACTACCTGAGATGGTCCGCTTTCACTTTTCTCGTCGAACCCGGTGATCCGCCAAGCTCCATCAATATGCTTCACGGCGAGCACGACCGACTTATACACGGGCTCGGCCCCTTTGGCCGCGATCTCTACTTCATAAATGTAGTGCGCGTAACCCAGTTGCGGCCTGGTCCATGAACGGGTCGAACTTTCCTTCATGGTGAAAGAGGCTTTATGGCTTCCGCTATTTTTCACCGGCACGACCTTAGCTAAAAGCGCGAACTGCTCTTCAATCTTTTGAGCCATATCATCTGTCGCCAGCGCCGTCGCCTCTGCGGGGTTCGCCTGGACATAGTACCGATCTATGAACTGTTCCGCTACCTTCTGAGAGGCTCCTCCACCCTCTCCGCAACCGGCAAGAATCAGGTGGGTTACTGCGAGTGTTCCCGTGACAATATGTTTCAGCCTCATCATTATCTCCAGGAAATGAAACTATAGGGTTAGCGAGTGATGGTTTCCCGTGTCACGGCTCCCACGCGGCCAACAGCGGGCGGGTTGACTACTGCGACGTGTCGCATCTCGCTCTCTCTCATCCCGAGACCGCGCCGAGTTGGTGAGGTTACCGTTATTTCAGTGCCGCCAGAGCAGCCCCAAAGTTGATATGGAACACCTCCTCGCCCACGACCAGGGCCGGCACCGACTTAACCCCTTTGGATTCGGCCTCCGCGATGCGAGCCTTGTCCTTACCGAGGTGAACGACCTCGATATCGATGCGATCCGCGTCAAGCGCGGGAAGAATTCCATGCTCTGCTGCAACACATACGGCGCAACCGGCATGGTAAAAGATACCCTTTGTTTTCATTGGAACCTCCTTTGCATCGTGTGTTGGCGTTATCCCGGAACATTATCTCTGGTTCTTCCCCTTCTCCACCGGTTCCTTGAGAATCTTCAGGGTATCGGTGTA